>CAJOPM010000191.1 GCA_905236225.1 uncultured Eubacterium sp. | reverse complement strand
GTTTGCCTCAACTCTGTCCTGCCGGAATAACGAAATATAATGTTCTTTTTCTTCTCCAAATATTTCCTTACTTGAAACAAATTTTAAATTATTATCTATAACATGCTGCGACTTTACAGCAATTTGTCTACTGTAATCCATACAATTAAGAATTTTCAAGGTTTCGTCAACAGAAAGTAATCCATCCGCATACATGTCAAGAGTATTAAACATTTTATCATCAGCAGTAGGCCCAATCAATACATCATATTTTGAAGCATCAAATTTTGGCTTATTTAAAAATCTATTATCAATACAGTAGTGTAACCATTCCTCATTTAATCCAAAACTATAAGTTTGAAGATTGTGAAAATCGAGATGATAAACGTTAAGAAAAGAGCGATATTTATTACATGCCCATTTTTTTGCCATAGTTTCATCTTCTGTTAGATAAAATCCCGAACCAAAATCAATATCCTCACGACTATAATTTATATTTGGTCTGTCTACAGAAGTACGAGATCCATGATATAAAATAACCTTTTTATCAATATTAATTAACCCCATATATCTTATTCCCTTGTATAAATACAAAAATATTTAAATAAAGTTATCTCAACTCTCCTCAGTCGGCTTCTCAGGTAATGTAAATGCTGGAGGCAAGAATGTAAGTAAATTAAACCCATTTCTCCGCAAGACTAAGAGAAATAGTACTCCATATAAAATATATGCCGTTATTCTAAGCGGTAAATTTGCTGCGGTCAGAATCTCAAACGGCAACACATTTATAAGTACAAATGTCCAAACAATTGATACTAAAACTCTTAAAATAATACCAATCAAATCATCCACAGAAAGAAATGCAGAAAACAATGCTGCCGCAAAGAAGGAAACTAATATTTTAATTATAACAATTCCTATCCACGGAATAGGTAGCTCCGCAAAAAGAAATCCAGATACATTAAATAATACGAAAAATGCAAAAACGCCATTAATAATTCTAATCAATTTTCCAACAGGTGTACAAAAATCAACAAGGCTTTTTTCGTGATAAATATCTAAAAAATCGTAATAATCATTCATAAAATCATCCTCCCAGCTGTTTTCTATACAAAACATTGTATCATCTTACATCAATTTTGTCAATACGTTTGTACTTGTAAAATAATTAAACCTATCGAATTCGATAGGTTTAAATCAATTATAAAAAATGATTAAATTTATCTTCTTCCCCGATGACGCATTCCATTAACATGACTTTCCTCATGCTGATTAGAGTCAAGCTTTTTTTGATTGTCATGAATATGTTTATTGTCAATAATAACACTAGAGATAATATTAGAAATATCTTCCGGTTTTCTATTAAAATGTATGCTGTCTTCTTTCCAGGTACCTTTGGTATTATTAATATTATTGATAAGTTTTATAGCTTTCCCAGGCGGCACCCAGCTAAGAAGGTTCTGCGTATAATCATCAAATAAATAATCATTATCCGTAAGATTGTTTATGGCTTCTTTTTTATCACTTCCGCAAGGAACAAATACTCTGTGATCTTTATCTATCTCAGGAAGGTATCTATCGAGCCATTCATTTTTTTCTTTTAATGCGTATTTGCTATCCGTAAGATATGCCGACAATATAAATACCTCAATATTTTCAGAATGTAACGACAAATCTCTTACCGCATCGACTACATTCTTATGCGGTAAGAGATTTGCGAAATATCCTTTTTCAAAAAGCTGCTCTTCATACGAAACTATCTTAAATTCTGCTAATGTACCATCCATATCTACATACAATCTATGTTTACTCATCGGCTAACTCTCCTTCTAACAGATTCTTGTTGTTGCATAACATTTTCTGAAAATGGTTTTTTACTGTTTTCAATAGAAAATCTCTCATCATTCCCTGAAATATCATTATAATTTTCCTTGGCAATAGCAATTGCTTTTTCATAGTCAACATTATAATGACCATGATTTAAAGACTGTGTTTTTTCATTCCAGCTTGTAAAACATACATACTCACTACCTTCTCCAAAAAAAGAACTATTATCGCTTCTTTTTGCGACAACTTCATACAAATATGAATCATCCGGATGATTAGATTTTCTATATATTTCAACTCCCTTATATTCAGGCAAATGTTTAGAAAAATATTCCTCGACATGACTAACTACAATATCCGGTATTTCGCCAGAAAGAGGTTGCCGCTGCCTGATATAATTTTTCATTTTTTCATTAGCTAAAATGTTATGTATATATTCTTCTCCCTTAGATTCATGTTTAGAAATCAAATTTCCTATTCCTTCCTGTATTCGTTTTGTAATAACAAATTCAGGAGAATTTTCTTTATAAAAATCAAGAATAGCATCATTCGTCATAAGTATTCACCTTCTTTAACTCTAAAAAAATATCATCACTAAATGAAATTTCAACTTTTCCTTTCTCTCTAAATACAATCAAATAAGTCACCTTTTTGCCTTGATGAACTATTTTTAAGTTACAAGTATCATCATCATTCTTTTCCAAAGAATAGGATGCGTTTTTTACATATCTGCTGGAATCATCAAAAAAGCCGGAATATTCTCCATCACCCGAAAAGCAAAAAGTCTGTCCGGAATCAATCTGATAAGTGCCAGATAATAATATGCTGCTCATTCCTTCTACAGAATCTAGCGTTGCACCGGCTTCTGCAATAACATCTTCTTCCTCTTCTTTATCATCGCTATTAATCTGTGGACTTGAAGAAAGAGATTGTAAATCAGTTTCTTTTATAGTATATTGAGCAATCTGTTTATTACCATTTAAATAGCTACAGCTTGCAGCTATTATAAAGACATCCATCAAAGCTGTAATTATACAAATGATTACAAGGGAATAAAAATTTTGCATATCATACAATTATCCTTTCAAGATCATAAATATCAATTATCATTTCAAGCTCCGATCTGTTAATTAACAACAAAGTATTGCCTTCATCGTACAAGCTATAATAAAAATACTCTATCGCTTTTTCATAATCGCTAAATCTTTGATTATTAGATAAAATATTTTTTATTTTATAGCTGCTTTTAGTTGGAACAATTTGTAATACCGTATAATAAGACAGGATAAAATTTTTATTGCATTGAAGTACATTAATATCTTCTTTTTCAATTGCAAAAACATTTTGGCTATTTAAATCTATATTTCGTATGTCATAATTTTTGCAGCTTAAAATATCAATTACTTTCTCTTTAATATGAGAATTTCTTATATACATATTTCTCTTTTCATTAATCTTATCTATCAATTTGCCCTGATAAGGAATAAAATAAAGAGCCACATTTAATGCATCTATAGAATTTAATGTGCAGCCCAGGAATGAATAAAAGTAGTTATTGCCCTTAATTCTAATACAGATAATATCTTGTGTTTTCAGTCGTATTTCACCTAAATAATTAGAAATTAAGATATCTACCAATGCATCATATGGCTTATTTGTCTTATGAGAAGATTTGAAAATCATAACTTCTTCTCTAAAAATACAATATATATTTTTATAGCCAAATAGAAAATCAAAAATATTCTTATCTAAACCGCTACTAATCTCTTCAATTTTACTTATCATATCTCCATCATCTCCTTATTTTTTTATTAATTATAATATATTATTGGCAGTTATATATTACATTTAAAGAAAGAATTTAAATCTTTTCAAAAAAAAAAGAAAGCTCTCAAGAACCTTAATTGGTTTTGGAGAGCTTCTCATTTTCATATCCGCTTTAGTATATCAAAATCTATACCCAGTATATAACACAATATTAGGAAACTGGAAATCTTCAATGTTTTGATTTTAGTTTCATCTTTTAAGAAGCGGCAGACATGTTCTTTAGATACGCCACAAAATAAAGCCAAATCTACTTCGCTGTATCTACTATAATATAATTTATCCATAATGATATCAGATATATTATTATTTGATATGGTGTTTTTGCCTTTTCTAATGACGTAAAGTATTGGTATTATATATTTTTCATACTCTTCTGCCGTAATGATTTTATCAACATTTCCTTTGCTAATATAACAAAGATCATGAAGATTTTTCTTAAATAAAGACTTCATGATAAGTATTTTGTCTGCCGGTAAAGACTTCCTAGACTCAATTTTTAAAATTCGGTTATTTATCTTCTTTTTTATTGAATATATACTATCTTCTATTCTGTTTTCTTTTTCCCAGACAGCAATTTTGTCTTCACAAATATTGTATATATTATAGTATTCATTAAAAAACCAAGGAATATCAATATCAAGAGGGAAAAAAACATGACATACTTTTCCGGTTGAAAGGTTTAAGAAATTAAAATCTGCACTTTCATACTTGATAATAGAGCTTACAGGTATCTCAAGAAGTTCTGCAAATTCCTTTGTGCTATATTCTTTTTCTGTTCTTTTTTTCTTAAAATAATCATTTGCTGTCATTTAATATCCTTTAAAACAAAAATACTGCAACCAGTTAATATATACCACAATATATCAATTTTGTCAATTTCCTTTCATTTTAATCGTTCGTTTTGTCCAGTGTACCATTTGGCAAGCTTACTTATTGGAACGGAAGATCTGTATTTTCTTTGGCAAAACCCCAAATTACGCCAAACTGTAACTTTTCTATGCGATGAAGTATATACCAAATATTGACGGTTGCAAAATCTCTGTTATCTGCAAGTTGTTCAAGCTCATCATGCAACGATTGAAGCCCATCATGTAGCAAAGTTGCGTCGTCATCTGTCAAAGAGTACCGATTAATCATAAACTACACCCCCATTATCTGACTAAAGAGCTTATCGGAATAAGCAAAGCACTCATCAGCGACTTTGTAGCCGTCCTGTGCCAAGATCATGATCCGCTTGTTGGCGGCAAGCTCATTTTCAAAGCAAATCGGTCTGAAAACATCTCTTTTCTGTTTGCTCTCACTCTGCCCGGAGTTCATGCCTTGCCCGAACTGCATAGACTGAGCGAAAACGCCCTTATTTTTTCCTTTAAATTTCATAAATTATTCCTTTCTTATTACGTTTCGCCCGATTCATTTTGTTTTTCGACTAATGTAATAATCGAATCTTCAAACTCAATATAGAAATTATAATCATCATCTATACCTAGAAGATAACTGACATTATCTCCGTTTACAGATGACAAATTTAAATACATATCATTATTATAAATTACAACAGCATAATTTCCTGTAATATCCGTATTGGACAAGTCAAAGAATCCCTGATAGGCTCCATCTTCTCCAAACTCAAAAGAATAACCTTCCTCGCAAACAAAATAATGTCCTGTAAGCTGATCTGTCCATGCTTCAATAAGAGTATCATCTTTTTCAGTAATTGATTGCATCTGTTCTTCGTCTATTATTTCTTTATTTTCGGAGAATAGATTATTATGTGTAAAAAGATAGAAAAACAAAAAACAAATCAAGCAAATATTTAAAATAATAACAAAAATTAAAAACTTTCTAGAATTAAATAATTTCATATATACCACCTCATATCAATTATGCCTAATGATATTATGTTCCATATTTATTTGCACTTCAATATATTATAAGTAATAAATTTCCCAAAAACATATAAAATAAGAAAAAGCTCCTCATTAAAGAAGAGCTTTTTCTATATTGGAAGGTGGGTAAAAGAACCCTACTGCATAGCAGATGCTCCTTGTGAATTTCTACGTCTGATTAATACTACACCGCCTATAACAAGAGCGAGAACTATAGCTATTCCTGCTATATATAAAATTTTCATCTTAGCCGATGAATCAACCGCTGTTGTCTCTTCTATTCCATCTGGCGTTGTAACCGCAACAGGATCGACTGTAATACTTGCTATTGATATCGGAGACAAGTCTTGAAGTTCTAAGTCAATAGTATTATTTGAAGCTTCAACAACATAAATATCATATTCTCCTTCTCTTTCTTCACTTTCGTGAATTACAAGATAAGTACCATCCGCAAAATCTGTAGAAGAAATGGAAACATTAACAGTTTCGCCATTTTCTATTGCCTCTTTTTGTTCGTCTGTTGCAATGACATCTAAACTGGTTACAGCATTAATATTTACAAGGTTAGAATCATCACCAATAGACGCCGTTACCTGTGTAAGAGTAGAGCTGCTATCATTAAGCGCTGCCAGCCTGTCAAGGTTACTAGCGTAATATGATAATATCGCATTTGCATTTGATTTTGATTCATCAGATGTCTCTCCCACAGAATTTTCCCCTGCATCAACATCACCTTCTGAGCTGTAAATACTGTTGACACTAAACGCTGATACATTAGAATCTGTCAAATCACTTATGTCGCTATTTTCAGGTAAAGAAATTGTTTCGCCAAGCATATCTGGTATGTTTGATATAGCAGTTACTTTTATTTCTTCATCCTCTTTATCTTCGTTATCTTCATTGTTTTCGTTATTTGCATTTTCTACATCATCCATCGAAACAAAACCGCTGTCAACATCGTTCTTATCATCTTCATTATCACTACTGCTAACCGTATCACTTGTTGTGCTTGATGAAGTTGATGTGCTGCCGGTATATGTTGTTCCACCGCTATAAGTACTGCCACCCAAGTTTGAGCTACTGTTACTTCTCTTTGCGCTCTTAAGCTGGCTCTTAAGGCTTGATACCTGGCTCTTAAGAGAAGAATTCTTTGTCTTTAATGTCGAATTCTTTGTTTTAAGTGTAGAATTTTTGCTCTTTAATGTTGAGTTTTTCGTCTTAAGAGTAGAATTCTTGCTCGACAATGATTTATTCTTGCTTGTAAGAGTGTTGTTTGCGCTTGTAAGGTCTGATACATCATCTGATGCACTATCATATGCCTTTACTATTGATTTTGCTGCGCTCTTTAAGCTCTTTATAGCATATGCAAGTGCTGATGAACTTCCTTCTGCAGATGCCGCTTTAACTGATGACTTCGTGGATGATGATGAAGCTGTAGCATCTGTCAAAGTATCCGTAATGTCACTTACATCCTCTGCCGCATCTTCTAACACTTCTGTTAATGACTCGTTTTCTGCCATAAGAGTTGCATTTTGTGTCGTTAATGTACTATTTGCAGCTGTAAGAGTCGAAATAGTTGAATTAAGCGAACTAATTGTTGATGCAGAAGCTGGATCAGTCGCTGTGGTTGTTGTAGTGCCGGATGTAGTTGCTGATGTTGCTGACGCTGCTCCATCTGCATATCCAGCTGTATATCCTGCATTATAACCAGTCTGATAAGCCGTGCTTACCTGGCTTTGCAAATCAGCTATTGCCTGAAGAATTGAAGCGGAATCAGTAACTTCTAATGCATCCATTATTTTCTGAAGAAGTGATGTTTTAGCTGTTAAGTCACTTGCCATCTCTTCTATCTCTGATAAAAGCTCTGTAAGTGTCTTAAGGTCTTCTGAATCAACATCTTCTCCGGTAAGTGCTTTCTGTATCTGCTCTGCTATTGCATCTGTATCCCCTGATAATGCGTCAAGCTGAGTGATTATATCACTAACCGATTTAGATGATATATCTACCGTATCATTCGAGTCATAAATAGCTGATACAATCTCATCATAATTAGCGGATAATGACTCGTAGCTTTCTTTAAGCTCTGTAATTGCTGCAAGTATAGCATCAAGTTTTTCCTGATATGTAGCATCTTCATCTACATCTACTGTAATGCCAAGTCCTTCAATAGATGCTATTAAATCATCAATTGCATTTACAATGGCATTAGCAATTGCCTGTGCATCTGAAAGTGCTGCTCTAAGTGTTACAAGTTCTGCCGCTATCTTCCTTTGGAGAATTGTAATAGTATCAGAATCAACGTCTTCTATATCTGTTACTTCAGTCGGACTATCTGTATCATTAACTGTTACTACATGTACTCCATCATTATCTACATAGAACCATACGCTGTCAGTAGCACCCGTAGCTGTAGTTTTGTAGATAACAACCTCTTCACCGTCAATTGTTACCGTGGTTGCTGTTGTAGTATCATATGCTACATCCTCAGATCCAATTATTACATAAGTAGTATCTGTATCTGAATCAGTATAAGTATAATCGCTTGCAGAAGTCGTTGCTGTTGCGTTTGTAAGTGCTGCAACTTCCTCAACAAGCTCTGCATATGCTGTAGTAGCTGCTTCAAGTTCCTCTGTAAGAGAATCTACAGTAGCCTGTGCCTCTTTAAGTTCTGTTGTAAGTGTTGCATTAGTTGTAGTAAGAGAAGTTACTGTAGCTTTTGCGTCTGTAAGATCTTCAGTTAATTCCTCTACTTCTTCATTAAGTGATGTTATTTCTGCTAATACAGCTGCATATGAACCGTAATTATCAGCAAAGTCCTGTGCTGCTGTGTATTCAACTACTGGGATAGTAACGTTTGCTGTATATACAGTACCAGATAATGATGTATCTACAGATCCCTCGCTATCATTTATGTAAATAGTACCATTTCTTGAACCGGTAAGTGTCGCAGATTTTGATACTATTACAGTTACCTTTACAAATCCGTTAACAAGGTCTGATGATGTTACTGTGACACCATTTGCCTCATCAAGTGCGGCTTGTGCTTCCTCATCACTATCATAATTAGTATTTATAATAGAAGATACATTATCTGTTCTTAATATATAAAAGTCAGAATATGTTCCGCCGTTTGAAGAATCGTCATAAAGAACAGCTACAGACATGTTGTCTTTCTTTACTTCATTTCCAGTAGAACTTGAAGTGTTGTAATATACAGAACCACTATATGATGCCTCAATGCCTTCCTGCGTTGTACTTGTTTGCTCAATAATTTTCGTAGTATATGTGCTATTTGCTGTGATAGTAATAGAATCTGCTTGTCCTTTTATAAACGGCATATACGTAGTGTTATCATCTTCATATTTTCCACTCACAAAAACAATATTGGATATAAGATTGCTGTCATCTTTTGTATCTGCTGATGTATTGTCAGCATACTCTGTATCACTTATAGATGGACAATATACAGTACTTGCTCCTGTATCTCCAAATGCCGAATAATATTTGCTATCTGAACAATAAAATCCGAATTTAGTTGATTTGCTAAGAACATATGTTGTACGCTCGCAGGTTGTAGCCGTCCCAGCCCAGTCATATGCTACGTTTGTAACATCTTCTCCGAAAGTTACTGATGAGAGTGATGTATTTTTATATGCAAAATTAGATCCGACAGATGGCACGTCTATTGTTAATGTTGTAAGTGCCGTATCTTCTTTTAAAGCATATGTGTCATCATTTATTGTTGCGGTGATAGGTATGTTAAGTTTCGTAAGTGCTGTATTATAGGCTAAACATTGGTATCCAAATGTAACATTAGTAGCATTATTTATAATTACACTTGTAAGCCTGTCATTAGCCTCTAAACATCTTTTACCTAATGAAATAGTTCCTGATTTAAGTTTTACGGTTTTAAGTTTAGTATAGGCAAAAGCATAACTCTTAATTGCAGTACTTTTGCTTTCAATTACAAGTGATTTTATTGAAGAGTTGAAGAAAGCTTTAGTTCCTATTGTGGTAATGTTGTCAGGAATTGTTATACTACTTGCCTCAGATATATTTATAAATGCACCATCATTTATTGTGGTTACACAATTCGGGAAATATATTTTACTGTAGTTCGTATCCACCGGAATAAACGGTACATAAGATTCATCTATTACGCCGCCGCCGATTCCTCTTACCGGAACACCGTTGATTGCGGAAGGAACAATAAGTGTCCCGTTCGACACGAGTGAGTTGGCTTTATCTGTAGTATAAAGATAATCAATGTATCCGTCATTATTTACTAAATAATGCCACTCGATTCCGTTTTCTGTATATGATACAAAACCATTATCATCAACGCTGCCTGTATAGGATACATTATCTTCCGTATCGGTATTCTGTGTTATGGTAACTTCTGCAGTAGTAGATAAAGATTGTCCGCTTCCTGTTTCTGTAATGGTCAAAGTTGCCGTACTTTTGATACCACTAAAGGAAGGTATTGTCCATGTTCTACCGGAAATTGTTCCGTATGCTTCATCAACCGTTACAGTATATGCAGCAGATTTTCCTGAATTATATCCGTCATCGTATTTGACAGAGGAAATGAGGCTGCTTAAATTCACCGTGGTTTCATCCTCTACGGTGTCACTCGATAGGGTTGCCGTAATGGCTGTGCTGTCAGTAGAGTCTGTAGCAGTCATGGTGGTACCGCTTAAATACACTTTGGATAAATCGATTGTGAAGCAGGGGGCGACAACATAGCTGCCGCTGGTGTTGCTGCTGTTGAAGACGCCGTTCGAGTCGACATTCCAGGCATATCTGGAGTCGTTGGCAGCACCCAGCCAGGCACCGCTGCCGCTGGCACCCAGGGAGCTGTAGTTGTTTGCAGCACTAATTAACGCTGTTTTCATATAATTGCTTATTGTCGAATCATAAACCCACGAAGAACCATTATAGTAAGCTATACCCGTGGGAGTAGATGTTAAATATTCAGTATCACTACTTGAATAAATAGTTCCGCTGTAATAAACTCTGGGAAGATATGCTTTAGTTACAGCATTATATCTGTAAAAATTCCCCCAGTAAGTAGTGGAAAGTGTCATCGCACTTGTGCCGATAGTAGTCCATGCGGCTCCGTATAATCCTGTCGACTGAAAATAAGCAATACCATCACTTTGTCCAAGGTATACGGCACCTGTGCCTTTTGCAGAACTCCCAAGACCGCTTAAGGTATAAGTAGTACCTGCTGTAAATGTTGCAGATGTACCGATTGTTCCTAAATAGCCACTCGTACCGATAGCACTCGATGTTGTAGTAGCCGCTCTTGCGCTATCAGGGTAAAATACATCCGCTGATACTATAAGACCTGCAAGAAGAGCTATCACACATGTCATTGATGCTATGCGCTTTAATAGTTTCTTTTGAAATAGTTTCATAGCTTTCCTCCTTTGAAAAATATTTACGGTATTGGGTATGTTTTGTATAAATACTTGATAAGATTTTTACTTTCTGTGCCATGCGTTAAATATTCAAACATCCCCTCTTGTACACGCCTGGCTTTAATTTTGTCAAAATCATTAGTATTAATGCTTGCAGAAATGGCTTTAAGCCTCTTCTTTTGTTCTTTTTTCTTTTCGTTTTTGATTCTGACATGCACCTTTCCTTCATTATCAAGAGTATATCGCCAACCACAGTAGGTAAAACCTCTTGATATAGGAAAGTATGCTGTTTTTATTGGATGAAGGCGTACACCTATTTTGCTGTCTGTTAGATATTTTTCAGTCATTTCCTTTGCGCATCTTGCCTGTCCTATCGTTTTATAAAACGATATTCCGTCATCCATGTATCTTGATGCATGAAAGCAGTACTTATCTTCTGCTATCATGTGGTCTAAATCATTAAGTGCAACTATGCCTGTCCATTGGCTAGGAAGATTGCCTTTTGGGAAGCCATATTTATGCTCTGGATCAGTTAGCATTGCATAGCCATCTTTTACATCGAAGCTGTCTACTATATTTTCATAAAGCCAAAGCCATTCTCTATCTATCTTAGAAGAGATAAGGTTTATCGCAAAATCATGACTTATATTGTCAAAATAGCCTTGCATATCAAACTGAAATACTGTAAATTTTGTGCCAAACTTTTTATACATCTCTTCTATTGCCTTTATGGTAATGTCCATATTTTTATAAGGACCTTTACCTTCCTGACAACTCATGTTATATGGCATTATGTCATTTTTAAAAGTCGGGATAATAAATCTTTCGACATACCATTGCTCCACTACTCTATCCGAATAAAACGGAGCATTAATAATTCTGTTAGGATGATATACCTGAAAGGGAAAGTAGCCTTTTACCTTCCATGTTTTATTTACTATCTCCTCTGCGGCTTTTTCAATATAAACACCTGCATTTCGCTCAAACTCATAAGATTCTTTGGTTACATGCTTTGTCTTTACTCGTTTTTTGTATGTAGCGTATAATTCTCTAAAAATAACATCTTTACTTAATAACATTTTTTATCCTTATAAAACTTTCTTTTACAGGAACCGAATAGCTAAAACCTTCACGTCCTAAGAGAAGCGTCCGTAAACCTCTTCCCATACTCTTGTCTTGTGAAGCAGGGGGCGACAACATTGCTGTTGCTGGTGTTGTTGTTGT
>CAJOPM010000190.1 GCA_905236225.1 uncultured Eubacterium sp. | reverse complement strand
TTTTGATGCGCTTAAGATTTGCATATGAAATATGTCAGCTAAAGCTGACGCAAATCTCGCGCCAAGTCTCGCGAGCGAGACTTGAAAATGCAATAACGCGTTAAGAGGCATAGCAGAATTACCGTTTACTATGTGTGCGTAATGTGTTAATATAAAAACGGTATGTCATTAGATGAGCGTGTTATAACATAGTAAGATTATCTTGAGTTTAGAAGAATAGTATCGCTATGTTAGAGACTATATGTGACAATTTAGTTTGCATTTGACCAGCTTGTCAGAAAGGAACATTCTGATGCGAGCAATATCACTTTCAGACATAGGAAAAAATCGTGATATGAACCAGGACTTTGTATTTTCGTCTTCTCAGCCGGTTGGGAATCTTCCCAATCTTTTTGTGGTGGCTGATGGTATGGGCGGTCATAATGCAGGCGAGTACGCTTCTCAAAAGGCAGTAGAGGTTATTGTTAAATACGCATTTGAAAGTGGCGATACCAATTGCGCAACTATATTAAGAAAAGCAATTAAAGAGGCTAATTCATCACTTCTTGCTGTTTCTGAGTCCGACAATACTATGCAGGGGATGGGAACAACTATCGTTGCGGCCTTTTGCGACAAAGATAAGGCAACAATTGTAAATGTCGGCGATAGCAGGATGTATCACGTTAAAGAGGACGCTGTAGTTCAGGTTACCAAAGACCACTCTCTTGTACAGGAGATGGTTAGAAAAGGTGAGATTGACAAACAGGAAGCCAAGGTTCACCCGAGTAAGAACATTATTACAAGAGCAGTAGGTGTTCAATCTGAGGTTACAGCTGATTTTTTTGAAGTGGAAATTAAGGCAGGACAGAAGATACTTTTGTGTTCTGACGGACTCACCAATATGCTTGGTGAAAAGGAACTTGCCGAGATCCTTTTAGATAAGGAAACTTCTATAGATAATCAAGCACAGCGTCTGATAGAAAAAGCCAATGAAAACGGAGGAGAAGATAATATTTCAGTGATTATTATCGATCCTTTTGACGAAGGGGAATAAAACATGTTAACAGTCGGAACCTATCTAGCTGACAGGTATGAGATTCTAGGTAAGATTGGTACAGGCGGAATGTCTGACGTATACAAAGCAAAGGATCATTCGCTCGGAAGATTTGTGGCCGTTAAGGTGCTAAAATCAGAATTTAGTGAAGATGTTAATTTCGTGGCCAAGTTTCGGAGTGAAGCTCAATCAGCTGCAGGTTTAGAACATCCTAATATAGTCAATATATATGATGTGGGCTCGGAAAATGGATTTCATTATATTGTAATGGAATACGTTGAAGGGATTACATTAAAGACTTATATTGAGAAGAAGGAACGTCTTACATATAAAGAAGCTGTAAGTATTGCAATTCAGGTTGCAAGAGGTATAGAGGCTGCTCACAACAAGAATATCATTCACAGAGATATCAAACCGCAGAATATTATTATTTCTACAGAAGGTAAGGTAAAAGTGACTGATTTTGGTATTGCCAGAGCGGCAACATCAAATACAATTAACTCAGATGTTATGGGATCGGTGCACTATTCATCACCGGAGCAGGCAAGAAACGGATTTGTAGATGGCAAGAGTGATATATATTCGCTCGGAATCGTTATGTATGAAATGGTTACAGGACGGGTTCCTTTTGATGGGGAATCGACGGTAGCTATCGCTATACAGCATCTGCAAGAAGATATGATTTCTCCGGCAGCATATGCATCAGATCTTCCTGTCAGTATTGAAAAAGTCATACTTAAATGTACTCAAAAGAGCGCAGATAGAAGATATCAATCTATGGAGGATCTGCTTGTAGATCTTAAGAAGGTGCTTATCAGTCCGGATGAGGATTTTGTTACAATAGCGCCTGTTAGCAGCGATAAGACTCGTATTATTACAGATGACGAGCTTCAGCAGATTAGAGCAGAAACGGATGATGTAAATTTATCTTCGGAAGATGATAATATAGAAGAGGAAGATGAGGATGACGAAGCAGAGCTTAATCCTAAGATGGATAAAGCGGTCACTATCCTCGGAATTGTTGCGGCTATTATTATCGTAGCTGTATTAGTGCTTATTTTAGGCAATGTATTTGGTGTGTTTAATTTTGGCTCATCTTCTAAGGGCAATGATACTGTTGCTGAAGAGAGCGAAGAGAATATGGTTACAATGATCGATGTCACAGGTGAGTCATATGCACAGGCAAAGGCAGACCTTGAGGAGATTGGTCTTGAGATTGCCAATGGAGGTACTGTTTCATCTGAGACAGTTGAAGAAGGCGATGTAGTTTCTCAATCTATTGACGAAGGCGAGGAAGTGGAAGAAGGAACTACCGTTACAGTTATGATCAGTTCGGGTCCGGGCAAGGTGGATGTTCCTGATGTAGAGGGTCTTGAAGCCGATACGGCACAGAGCATGATTGAAGATGAAGGATTAATTTGCTCAAAAGAATATGAGTATAGTTCAATAGTTGCATCAGGTAGAGTTATATCTCAGACTCCGGAGGCCGGTGAGGATGTCAATGAAGGAGATACTGTAACTATAGTTATTTCACAGGGCGTAGAATCAGTACAGGTGCCCGATATTGAAGGCAAGAGTAAATCAGCAGCTAAGAGTGCATTAGAGAGCGTTGGACTTAAGCTTGGAACTGTAACCAAGGAATATAGCGACACGGTTTCTAAGGGCAAGGTTATCAGTCAGGGCATTGCTTCAGGCAAATATGTGGATTCGGGTACGAAGGTTTCTGTTGTAATAAGTTTAGGACCTGAGACGAAATCATATAGCTTTGCAACTACAATTACAGCACCTAAGACGGATGATGATGTTGATGTCGAATCGGCAGATATAACACTTTATGACAGCTCGGGAAATGTCATAGATACATGGTCTAATGTAGGCATTTCTGAGTTTGGAACCAGTGGATATAAGATATCAATTAGTGGAATTACAGCTTCATCAAAAGGAAAACTTATAATAATATGGTACCTGTCTGATGGTTCGACAAGTAAACAGACCAGCAGTGTGTCATTTACTGAGGAATAGTATGGATGATCTGATAGGAAGAATCATAAAGGGAATAGCCGGCTTCTATTACGTAGACGTAGTAGGGGCCGGTGTTTATGAGTGTAAAGCAAAAGGAATATTTAGAAAAGAACAGATAAAACCTCTTGTCGGTGATAATGTAAAGATTGAGATAACGCATGAAGCCGATATGGAGGGAAATATAACTGAGATTTTGCCAAGAAAGAATGCTCTTATCAGGCCTGCACTTGCAAATATAGATCAACTTATAGTTATATTTGCAATTAAGCAGCCGGATATAAATTATCATTTGCTAAATGCGTTCCTAGTGTGGATGGGATATCAGAACCTGCCGTGCATTATCTGCTTTAACAAGTCAGATATAGTATCATCGAAGCAGATGACATTTATTCGTAACTATTTTAAAGGTACGGGATATGAAATTGTTTTTACCAGTGCCAAAAATAAGCAGGGAATTGATAATTTAAAAGAACTTATGAAGGGCAAAATAAGTGCGCTTGCCGGGCCGTCGGGCGTTGGGAAATCATCTATTATTAATCTGATTATGGGAACGGACAGGATGGAGACTGGAGCTCTTAGCAAAAAGACGTCCAGAGGCAAACACACAACCAGATGCTCTGTTATGATGCAAGCAGGTGAGGATTCATTTATCATTGATACACCGGGCTTTAGTTCTATAACTCTTCCTGATATACCACCCGAAGAGCTGAGCATATGTTTCCCGGAATACTCTGCTTACATAGATAAATGTCAATTCGTAAAATGCTCTCATATCAGCGAACCCGGGTGTGCGGTAAAGGAAGCTTTAGATCAGGGAGCATTTAGTACATACAGATACGAAGAATATAAATTATTATACGATGAACTAAAAAACAGAAAAAATATTAGGAGAAAAAGATGAATTATTTAGCACCATCAATTTTGTCGGCAGATTTTAAAATTTTATCAGAGGAACTATCAAAGATAGAAAAGGGCGGAGCGAAGTATGTTCATATAGATGTAATGGATGGAGCATTTGTGCCGAGTATATCATTTGGAATGCCGGTTATTAAGTCTATTCGAGGGGCTACAGATATGGTTTTTGATGTGCATCTTATGATTGAAGAGCCTGATAGATATATTAGCGATTTCGCGCAAAGCGGAGCTGACATAATTACTGTACATGCAGAAGCAGCTAAACACCTCGACAGAACCATTCAACATATACATGAATGCGGATGTAAGGCCGGAGTTGCCTTAAATCCCGCAACGGATTTATCTGTGCTTGAATATATTTTGCAAGATATAGAAATGGTTCTTATAATGTCGGTAAATCCGGGATTTGGAGGCCAAAAATACATTCCTTATTCTACTAAGAAAATTTCAGCGTTAAAAAAGATGATTGATGAGAAAGGATTAGATGTTGATATCGAAGTAGATGGTGGAATAAAAATATCTAACGTTAAAGAGGTCTTAGATGCAGGAGCAAATGTTATTGTTGCAGGATCTGCAATATTTAGCAGTGATGCGCATGAGGCATCTAAGGAATTTATGGATATACTAAGCGGTAATACTAATTAGTCCGTAAGCATGTTAAAGCTATAAGCATCATAAAAGGGATGGCCTATGAAAGATAAAGATAATGACAGCGTTATAATCACGGTAAAGGGTTACAAAGAGGTGCGCCTTATAAGGGGGCAGTGTCTTTTTGATGCGCTTATTAGCGAGGACATTCCTATAAGTTCTGTTTGTTCGAAAGGCAGAAAATGTGGCAAATGTAAGGTGCGTATACTTAAAGGAGATAAAAGCGTATCAAAAACTGATTTCGATTTGCTAAGTAAAGAGGAATTGGACAATGACATAAGATTAGCATGCGCGTTATATCCCCTGGAGGATACTGAGATAGAAATTGTTAACGAAGATGAAGAGATTTTAGCATGTGATGAGATTGAATTTAGTGAAGAGGACTTTACGGACGCGCCTGTGCATGATGATAAAGAAGGCTGCGGTATAGCAATTGATATTGGAAGCACTACTATAGCCGGATGTATCGTTGATCTTTCTCAAGAACAACTTATAGCATCAAATACCAGGGTCAATTCACAAAGGAAATACGGAGCGGATGTAGTATCACGGATAGCTGCCTCTAATGCAGGTAAAGGAGCATTGCTTCAAGAAGCCGTAAGATCTGATATTATGGAAATGATTTTTTACCTGATATCAAAGGCCAAAGTGATCAAAAGCCAGGTAAAAAAAATAGTTATTTCTGCAAATACAACCATGACGCATTTGCTGCTCGGATTTTCATGTGAAGGGTTGGGTTTGTATCCGTTTAATCCGGTCAACATATCACTTATGTCATATGAAGCAAGATATGTTATCCCAAAAGCGGGACTTAGGTGTCAGGTATACTTTATTCCGGGCGTTTCGGCGTATGTTGGTGCAGATATTGTTTCCGGACTATATTTTTGTGATTATGACAAGAAGGAAGCAATTAATCTTTTTGTTGATATGGGAACAAACGGAGAAATAGCAATTGGTAATAAAGACAGAATATTAGCCACTTCTGTTGCGGCAGGTCCTGCATTTGAAGGCGGTAATTTATCATGCGGTATGGCATCGGTCGCAGGTGCGATTTCTCATGCAAGTATCAATGAAGATGGAGAAATATTCCTTCGTACAATTGCAAACAAACTCCCTAAGGGAATATGCGGGACAGGAGCCGTTGAAATAACTGCAGAGCTCTTAGAAGCAAATCGCGTTGACAAAAGTGGTAAATTTGTAGATCCGGGCGATGACCCCATCATTCTTGAAAAAGATATATTAGGAAACCCAATAGCTTTTACACAAAATGACATAAGACAAATACAGATGGCAAAGGGTGCTCTTAGAGCCGGGATAGAGATTCTTATTAAGCGATATGGAATAAAAGCAGAGGACATTGACAATCTTTATCTTGCCGGTGGATTTGGATATGAGATGAATGTGGATAAAGCTATTAGAATCGGAATGTTTGAGGCAGGTTATAAGGATAAAGTGGTGCCCTTGTCAAATAGCAGTTTGTTTGGAGCTGTAAAATTTTTGCTTGCGAGAGCGGCAGCGGAAGATGTTTGCAAAATTGTTGACGTCACAGAAGATATCCCATTAGCAGCAGATGATGATTTTAACGAGAAATTTATTTCCTATATAGATTTTTAATTATGAAATACGAAGAGATAATAAACGAGATAGGCAATAAGAGAAGATTTTCGAATCGACCGGGCGTGGATGTGTGTAAAATAGCACTTGATATATTAGGACATCCGGAAGAAAATTTTAATATTATTCATGTTGCCGGAACAAACGGTAAAGGGTCGGTTAGCGTGATGTTATCTGAAATTATGAGCGGCTCCGGATACAAAACGGGGCTGTTTACATCTCCGCATCTTATGCGATTTAACGAGAGGATAAGAGTAAACGGCGAGATGATTTCAGATGCTAAGGTAGAAGAAATAGGAAATCGGATTATAGAATCTGCTTATTATGAGATGCTTACCTATTTTGACGTGTGCGTTTTGATGGCACTGGTTTACTTTGCAGAAAAAAAATGCGAGGTAGTGATACTTGAGTGCGGACTTGGCGGAAGATATGACGGTACTAACGCCGTTAAGGGTAAGAAAATATGTGCATTTAGTGCTATTGGATATGATCATATGCAAATCCTTGGGGACACTATAGAAAAGATCGCATCTGAAAAAGCCGGAATACTAAACGTAGAAGCTCATGCAGTAATAGGAGTACAAGATAGCACTGCAAATGAGGTTTTGATATCTGCCTGTGAAAAAAAGGGCGTTCCCTATAAGATAACGAAACCGGAAAAGATAAAGATTATTGAACTGGATATAATAAAGGGAACAACATTTCTATATGATAATCAAACCTATCATATATCGATGATAGGAGAGCACCAGGTAGAAAATGCTGCGCTGGTAGTAGAAGTTGTAAATCTTTTAAATAAACTTAAATTCAATATTACCAAAGAAGATATACAAAAAGGTTTGAATAGGGCTGTTTGGCCCGGTCGAATGCAGCTTATATCAAAAAAACCGTTTATACTTATAGACGGAGCGCACAATATAAGCGGAGCAAAAGCACTGACTCGGTCGCTAAAGCGTTATCTGCCAAAAGAAAAATTTACATTTATAATCGGAGTAATGGCAGATAAAGACTATAAGGGAATGATTGATCAGTATAGTGAAATCGCTGAAAAATTTATATGCGTATCAATTGATAATGATAGAACTCTTAAAAAAGAAATGTTAAAAAATTATATAGAAAGCATAAATAAAGAGGCAACTCTTATCAGTGATATAAGGGAGTGCTTAGAGGCTGAAAACCTTGATATTAACAGGCGTTACGTACTGTGCGGCTCGCTTTATTTTATGGGCGAAATTATAAAAATTTTATAAAAAAATTAAAAGGAATGACACTTTTTTCAAAAAAAATAGCGTTCATTCTTTTTTTGTTTTCTGAAATAATAAAATCATCAAAAAGAGCAAACGAAAGGAAAGGTGTACTCAATGAAGACAATTTATTCTGAAGCACAGCCGGGAAAGGTTGTTCTTAAAGAAAAAGAAATTGGCAAGCCGGGATATGGTGAAGTGCTTTTAAAAGCAAAATATTCGGCTATGAGCCCGGGAACAGAAAACGGATTGCTCGGTGAGCATATTGTTCCCCTTCCTACAAGTATAGGATATGCAATGGTTGCAGAAGTAATTGAAGTCGGCGAAGGAGTTACGGAACTCAAAGTCGGAGATCATGTAGTGTCAACTATTGAACATGCACAGTATATTATCACTTCAGAAATGAATTGCACAATTTGCCCGGAGGGTGTTGACCTTAGACAGGCAGCATTCTGGAACTTAGGTCATACAGGAATGTATGCGCTTCGCAGAAGCAAGCTTGAGATGGGTGAGCCTGCAGTAATATTAGGACAGGGCTTTGTAGGAGCGATTACAGCACAGTGTGCAAGACTTGCAGGAGCTTGCCCGGTAATTGTTACAGACCTTGACCAAAAGAGACTTGATGCAGCTAAGAAGATGGGAGTTGATTATGCAATTAACTCAAAAGAAGATCCGGATGGTCTTGAGAATCTTCTTAAAGAGCTCGGATTTACTGATGGTGTCCCGGTTGTATTCGAGGCTACCGGCGCAAGAGGACCTCTGATGCAGGCAGCACAGATTGTATCTGAGAGAGGCCGCGTAGTAATGATTTCGCAGGTTCATGGCGAGGCAATGCCTCCGATAGATGATCCGATTATGCAAAAAGGAGCATCACTTATAGGAACCTATGTAAATTCAAAACCATACAAGTTAAGAAGAGCAGATCTTCTTATTGAAGGCGGATGGCCGCCGGTTATGGGCAAGACACTTAATCGTTATCATAACAGCGATGTTTGGACTTGTGATGAGGATATCAGAGTATTCCTTGACATGATTAAATATGGAAAACTAGACATAACTCCGCTTATTAGCGATGAATTCAGTTATCAGGATATACCAAAGGCTTATGCTGATAACGTATTCCCAAATGTAAACGGCGCGATGACCGGTGGACTTATTAAATGGGATTAATGAGGATGTTGTGAATATAAATATCCATTTGGATATGAAGGTTCATTACATTATAGATTGAAAGGGAGTAACTGTTAATTATTTCAAAAATGGAGGAAAAAAATGGCTCAGGAAAATTCTAGAGGAAAGTTTTTGGCGTATTCTATACTCATTTGTGTATTGGGTGTAGTATTCATGTTCCTTTATTCGGGACTTCAGAACGATCAGATTAATATTATTCAGACGTTCATTACAGAAGAAGGCGGCGGATGGAGCTCCGCAGCAACACAGATGCCTATGACGGTAGGTAACTTTGTGTGTATAGCACTTACATTTGTTTATGGTACATTGTTCATTAAATTTGGTGTTAAGAAACCTCTTATGGTTGTACTTGCAATCACAGCAGTTGGAATTCTTATCATGATTTCAGCTAATGGACTTAATGTAAACGGTGGTGCAGCATCAGGTAATTATGCATTGTTCTTTATTGGACTTTTCATAGTAAGATGCGGTTGTATGATTCTTCAGATGGCAGGCTTCATGCTTGTTGCTAACTGGTTTATCGCACTTCGTGGTAGAATAATGGGTATTGTTACACTTGGTAGCCCGCTCTTTTCAATTATCGGTACATCAGGTATGACAACTCTTATCCAGAACAAGTTTAACGGTGACTACCGTATGTTCTATGTAGGTATCTGCATAATTATGGTAGTAGTTATCATAGTAGTAGGAGTAGGAATTAAAGACAATCCGGAAGATGCAGGGCTTTATCCTGATGGTGCGGATCATGCGCCGGTATCAGAGGCAGGATCAGAAGAAATTGAACTTACAGTTGGACAGGTGCTTTCACAGAAGAAAGCTTGGCTCCTTATTGTATCATTTGGTGCATTCCAGTTCATAATTAACGCCTGCATGGGTTCTATGGCAGTTCGTTATATTACACTCGGAGGCGGAGATCCTAATGTTGCATGGATTCCGGCACTTAGATGGCTTGCTATGGGTGCAGCTCTTGGTATTCCGATGTCATTTGTATTCGGTGTGCTTGATGATAAGCTTGGTTCTGTATGGGCATCAATTATCCTTGGACTTTGCGAATTCATTCCTGTACTTGCACTTATGCTTCAGCCGGAAGGTGGTTCGGTACCGCTTATGATTGTATGGGGATTTGGTGTTGCTTGCATGACAGGTGGTGTTCCGACAATGCATCCTTGTATAACAGCATTTGCTTATGGACGTAAAGAGTACCAGTCAGCAAACCGTATCATCATGGCTATCCAGCTTATACCTTCTGCAGTTGCAGCACTTATCATGGTTTCACTTATTTCTGCAGGGAAGGCTAACGTGGCTTATGGAATACTTATAGCAATAATTATAATTGGTCTTATCGCGATGCTTCCGATGCTTAAGTGGAAAGATGCAAACGCAGCAGACCGTAAGATAATAGGTCAAAGTGACAAATAATAATAATTAATTAACCAACAACCAACCTTTCTCTATAATTCAGAAATCCCTGCGCCATGTGCGTGGGGATTTCCTCTAAAAAAGGTAATATGGTAAAAAATAAATATCCAAGGAGGTTATTATGGCAGCAGATAATATTGTTAAAGCTTTGCATGTGGGAATCAGTATTAAAGACATGGAAGCATCACTTAAGTGGTACAAAGAAGTATTAGGTTTTGAGATGGTAAAAGATGATTATGCGCCGCCGCTTGGTGCAAGAATTTGTTTTATCAGAAAAGATGATTTTGAGATTGAACTTTTCCAGTATGATGATCCAAAACCGATACCACAAGACAGACTGGTACCAAATTCGGATCTTCAAACAATAGGTACAAAGCACGCAGCATTTGAAGTGGATGATATGAAAGCATTAAAAGAGCATTTTGTTGCACACAACGTAGACATTGCTCACGAGGTAACTATGGACGGTGAGTCGGTAATGTTTATAAGAGATCCCGATGGTGTGCTGATAGAATTTATTCAAAAATAATGTTGAACAGGTCGATGGGTTTATCCATCGGCCTGATTTTGTATCGTGGGTTATTTGTGGTAGAATATGTAGTGATGTTTTAGACAATGTACACTTAGATAGGATAAAGTTTTGAAGAATGCAAAATCCGTAGCGAAGTTAACATTCGCAATTGTAATTATAGCTCTTATGATAGTTGTTGTTTTTTTGATTTTTATATCACAGCTTTCAAAAGATAACAACGAGACACAAACAAATGATGTTATAGAGCTTACTTTTGTCTGTGCATATCAGAATGAACAGTGGAGTAAAGCTATATTAGAGTCTGTAAACAGGTTTAACGAAAGTAGGAGTGACATACATGTGACCTGTAATGTACAGTACGAAGATCAGGTTTATGATGAAGCGTTAAACAGATTATATGCAACAGATAATCTTGGTGATATAGTGCAGCTTAAGACGCCGTATTATTTTGCAGAATGTGGCGCATTAAGTGAGATCCCTATAGATGTATATGATGACGTTAAAAATGTCTACAAATATCGAGACAGGGTTTATGGGGTGAGTGCGGTTACTACTACTGTAGGAATCGTATACAATAGAGCTTTGTTTGACAGATATAATATAGAAGAGCCGAAAACATATCAGGAATTCCTACAGATATGCAGAAAATTTAAAGATAACAAGGTGACTCCGCTTTTGGTTGCAGGTTCGGATTTGTGGCATTTGGAATTTTTGTATAATCATTATTTTCAAAGTGATTTTGTCTCAAACAATCCCGACTGGACCGAGGATGAGGATTTTAGCTTTGTAGACAGTGAAGATATGAATAATGCAATGTATAATCTTAAGAATCTCTTTGATAAGGAGTTTGTAAATGATGAGTGGCTGATAACGGAGGATAGTTCTACGGCATATCTTATGACGCAGAACAGTGCCGCTATGCTTTATACCGGTTCATGGACCAGCCGTGAGATTCATGATATAAATGAGAATTTTGACATCGGTTGGTTTTATATACCCAATGATGATGGTACATGCACTGTATCAGAAACAAATGATGCTTATCTTTGCCTTACTAAAGAGTGCAGCAATGATGAAGATAAGTATAATGCGGCAATTGAGTTCTTGAAATTTTTTTACTCCGAAGACAACTATGATATGGTGCTAGAGACGCTAAATGGTATTTCAGCTTTAAAAGATTCGCAAAATATAGAACGCAATGAGTTGTGGCAAAAGATAGTTACAGGTTATGAAAGTTCAGATAAGCAGACTAATAGCATAGGTGATGAGAGCTTCCCGCAAGGTTTTGAAAAATCAGTACTTACTGATCTTCGCAAAATGCTAAATGCAGAATTGTCAATCAGGCAATTTTTAAAAACATGTGATAAGGCGTGGAATAAGGAGGAGTTATGAGAGAGATTAAGTTTTATAACTCTGCCTATTTCAAATTCGTAATTATCTTTATCCTGCTTGGTATAATTCCGATTATGTGCGTTTCAATACTGTTTTATTTTAGGTTTAGCAGCAATGTTGATGAGCTTACTAAGAGCAGTTATCAGCAGCGAAATTATTATATTGAGAAAAATATCAGCGAAATTTTAAACTCTGCTAATGATATACTTGAGTACTCATACGAGTTTTCCAATGATGATTACGAATATTTTTATGAGGCACTAAAGGATGATACGAATAAACATTATCAAATAAGGCTTAATGCGATTTATCAGATTCTTAGAGATATGAAGAACAGGTCTAATATCATATCATCAGTTAGATTTGTAGACGAAAAGGGTCAGGTATATGTATCATTTGCCAATCAGGGAAAGACAATCAAAACCGGAAGTGAGTTTTATAATGGAGTTGGTGATCTTGAAGTAAGTGAATACAGACATTTGTTTATTAGACCGGGGGTATTTGAAGGAGATTACTGTATCAACTCAGAAGATTATGTTTTTACTCTGGCGCGTAACTATATGGACGTTAGCTCTGTCAGAAAAATCAGAACAGATATATTAGGCACTTTTTATATTGATATTAACGAAAATGCAATTGATGAAATTGTATCATTGACAGAAGATACTGATACAATGACATATGTGGTTGATGTAGAAAACAAGACCATTATTTATAGTTCTGATGAAAACGACTACTCAAAAGATACACTTCCGATGTATGGAATCAGTTCTATAACCGGTGAATCCGGCATGTATTTATCGGGTCAAAAAAGAGTGTTTTACGAGCAAATTGACGACAGCGATTGTTATGTGTGTTCTGTTATTAATGAGAGCCTGGTTACAGATAAGGTTTTTAGGAACAACATTAATATTTTTGTTGTTCTTATCGTATCGACTGTTCTGGTTTTTAGTTTATATATTACAATCTCAAGAAGGATGATTTTGCCTATTACCGAGGTAGTACAAGGTATGAGAAGGGTTCAGGCAGGAGATTTGGATGTATCTGTTGAAGTATATACCGGAGATGAGATGGAGTATCTGGCAGAAGGATTTAACAGCATGGTAGAGAGCTTGTCTCATTATATTGATCAAATGTATATGGCACAGATCCGTCAAAGGGAAGCAGAACTAGATGCGCTTAAAATGCAGATACAGCCGCATTATTTGTATAACACGCTTGATGTCATCAGAATGACAGCCGTAGAGAATAATGACACGAAGACGGCGGGATTGTTGCTCTCACTCTCGAGGCAGCTTAGATATTTGCTTGCAAATCAAGGTGATATAGTATGCCTTAAGGATGAATTATCCAACATACAGAATTATTTTGTGATTACCAGGGTAAGGTACTCTAATCTTTATTCGCTTACAATACAGGTACCTGACAACCTTATGAACCTTAAAGTACCAAAACTTATTTTGCAGCCTATAGTTGAAAATGCAATAAAACATGGGCTTAGAAGCAGGGAAGGCAGAGGCTCTGTAGAAATATCGGCTTCAATTATTGAAGGTAATCTGCAGATTATAGTAATGGATGACGGAGTAGGAATAGATAAAGATATTGTCGCCAAGATGAATGAAGAACTTAGTGATATGTCTTATAAATTTGATGAAAATTCTCCTTTCGGAGTTGGAATGAAAAATGTTTACGACAGAATCAAGTACTATTGCGGAGACAATTATGGCTATGAAATATCAAGCTATTTAGGAATGGGAACCATAGTCAAATTTACCCTTCCAATAAACGGAGAGGATGATAACGATGTGGAAAGTAATCTTAGCTGATGACGAAGCGGTTATACTAAACGGATTGCATATTTTAATAGACTGGGATGAGCTCGGATGCGATATCATAGGAGAAGCATCAGATGGGGAAAGTCTGCTTGAAAAGATAAAAACTCTCAAACCGGATATTGTTATTTCAGATATAAAAATGCCGAAGATGACAGGCCTTGATGTTATAGCCAAGACCAAAGAAATAAATGATTCGGTTAAGTTTATATTTATCAGTGGATTTGAAGAATTCGCATATGCTAAAGAGGCCATAAGTTATGGAGCGGTAGATTATTTGCTAAAACCGGTATCAAAAAAAGATTTAACAGAAAGTATAAAAAAAGCAATACAAATGCATTCGGATCAGGTAACGGCAGATATTTTCAAACCTAAAAAGTCAGGGGTTCAGGAAATATTCGAAGAAGCAAATAATGGATATGAATATGCAACGGATGAACTGTATGAGAAATTTTCAGAGCTTAATCTCGATATAAGGGAAAAAGAAATGGTAGGAGTTACGTTCGAAATTTTATCTCTTCCCGAGGATGTTACCATTGAACAGCGCGAGCTTATCAGGTTTACTGTATATAACAGAATACAGGATGCTTTTCAGAATTCAAAAGAGGGATTTGTCATACACAAAGATCAAAAGGGAGTTAATCTGATACTCATATTTGATAAGGAATCTCCAAAGGATATCAG
>CAJOPM010000189.1 GCA_905236225.1 uncultured Eubacterium sp. | reverse complement strand
CCTTTGCATAATTTGTTCTAACCAATATGATTAAGCAACATCAGCATTATCGGCATTGTAATAAGCGAGCATATCGTTGAAAATACCACACCGGCTGACGTAACTTCTACGTACCTGTTATATTGTATACTTCCCATAGACACCATGGATGCGACCGGCATACCGAGCGTGATTACCGCTATGCCTCTAAGATTGCCGTCAAATCCAAGCGCAGTCATGACAAAGTATATTATTACCGGAATCACTATAAGCCTAAAAATCGCCATTCCATACATCTGCTTATCGGACATAAGACGCTTTAGCTCTACCGTACCGATTGATGCGCCTATTACCAGCATTGAAAGCGGTGTCGTAAGCGTCCCTAAAAAATTCATCACGGTCGTTACGCCCTCGGGCAGTGATATATCAAAGAAAAACATAAACAGCGCCAGCAGTGAAGCTATCGTGCCGTTTGAAAGCAGCGCTCTTATATTGTGCTTTTCCTTCTTTTCTTTGTCATCGCCCCTTAGACGTTTGGTTGCATATGTAAAATACATGATGTTAAACATCAGATGGAATATCGAGATATAGAATATGCTTGAGTCTCCGTAAAGCGCAGCACTGACAGGATATCCCATAAACAGGCAGTTTGCAAATACTACAAACAATTCAAACGGAACTTTATCTTCTGCTCTTATCCTAAGTATCTTAACCAGCAATTTTCCAACGAACGGAAGCGCTATGTAAATTGCAATTCCAACGATTATGTATTTAACCAAGGCTCCTTTGTCAGCGCCCTGGGCATTTGACACCGATGTAACTATCATAAACGGCAGAAAAATATCCATAACCATTGTAGATATGGCTCTATTTATTTCGCCCGTCAATATTTTCTTTTTGTTAAGATATATTCCAATTGCCAGCGCTAAGAATAATTTTACTATTGTCGTAACCATCTAATTACCACCTTTGTCATTTAACCTGTATGTTATATAGATGTCGCCTGCCTCATTTATCTGCTCTTTTAGCGAGCTTTGCGATACATTATATGTACTGTTTTGCGAGCCATCATAATAGTAAATCTTTGACTCATTATAACCGGTCAACACAACGTATCTTCCCGATGAAATCTTAGTAAGTACCGGTATGCCGTTATCCAAGAAATAAAGCATATCATCTAAGCTGCATCCGGTCAGATCCAACGCTGTTGATGATGGTATGTTATTTTCTATGTTTTCTACAATAGTGGCATTGCTGTCTATTGCCGCATCAGAGCCGGTCTCGTATGCAACCATTGCCGCAAGCGCTTTATCAAGTGTTACCGAATAGTCCTTTGCAGCATCCGATGCTGTAAAGAGCGGATCACTATAACTGCTTCTGCATCTCTTCCACACATATGACTGCTTAGAATCAATTACGACGCCCATGTTGTCGTTGGCATCACTTATGGCCTTTGTCAGATCGCTTGTATTTTCCAATACGCAGCCCGATGCATATACGTAATACATATCACCATCACTTGTCTGCGGAGCAAATTCAATATATACTTCATCCTCTGTCACCACAAGCCTGTCTTTAACGAAACGCACCTCACCCGTAATCTGGCCGTCAATGCTAAGCACTTTGATGTATTTGTAGCTGCCTGATGAAGTATTGTCAAACGTTATATACTGCGCATCATCGGAGGTGTTAATAAGAACCGTGTCCTTAGAAGCCGTTTCATAAGTAGCGCCCTTTTTTACGGCTCTTTCAAAATAAATAGTGTCTTTGTTTACATAGGCGCCTGTTATGTAGTATCCGCTTGATGAATAGTCTTTTTGCTTTTGTAGGTCTTCGTCTAATATCAAAGCCTTATACATTGCGTAGGATTCATTGCCGTAAGAGTCGTATATTATACTGTTCTTTTTTGCAATCCCGTATATCAAATCCTCGTTCATGTAGCAAAGCGGCTGTACTCTTCGTCCTTTCTTAGCGGATATGGTTTTGCTCTCGCAGGTGCTAAGATCGTATATTTCAATTTGGGTATTATCCTGTGTTGCTATGGCAAAATATCTTCCGCTTTCCGATACCGCGTAGCTTCTGCTGTCGGTCTCTTCTACAAAAGCATTTATTTTTAGCGTTTGTGTATTTGCCTGATAGACATTGTCTGCAAGCATAAAGTAAAAGTTCCCGTCTGCGCTTACATATAAGAGTTGTCCTAAATCGCCCTTAAACGTCTCATATGATCTGCTTATGGGCACGAATACCTGCAGCTCTATATCCGAGGCATTTGCATCATAATGATATGCTGCAATTCCCACTTTGCCCTCGTAATCACCGCTATTCATATATCCGTAGATCACAAAATCCATATCTCCCATCTCGTCTACAGATATAATCCTTATATTATGCTCATCACAATTTTCTCTTAAATCTATTTCATCGTCGCTTCTAAACGAGAACACTCTGCTTAGATACGAGGTCTGCGTATCAAATTCCCACAGCTCTCCCGCCTGCACAAATGCAATTTTGCTTGCGGTCTCATTTGCTTGATATTCTATAGTATTGTTTCGAATTCCCAATACAATAGATGAATCTGACGTTACCTGACCCTCCGGATTAAATATTTGCTCCATGCTTCTCTCATAATCAAGCAAATATGCCCTGTCGTCCGAATAACGGATGCGATAATATTCATCTACATTGTAGTATCTTATATCATCATCTTCGCTGGTAGTTGCTATGTAATCAATAGTAACTACGCTATATAAACCATCTATTTCTTTTACTGAGATATCTGCATCGCTATACTGCTCTATAGCAAGATCATCAAAGCATATCTGGCTAAGGGATGAGTGAATATCGACTGTTGCAAAGTCCGAGTTGTTCCCTGTTTCATCCGTCTCCACATAAGTCGCAAGCTCTTCAGATGTTCCTTCTTTTAGAGCCTCTTCATGAAAATACCGGGCAAACTCAATCGCTCCCGAAAGTGAATCATCATCTGTATTTATAAGTCTTGTGTAGTAGTATATTTCATCATCGTTGACACTTAATATAAGAACATATTCTTCATTCTCATTAAGAGCACTCAACCCGCTGATTACAGCTTGTCCTGAGGAAATCTTAGCTTCACCTGAGGTGAGCGTATCCTCTCCATCTGTTGAAACTACCTTATAAGATATATCTTTTATCTTATAGTCATTATCTTCTATGATAAGTGTGATATCCTCTGTGCTTTGGCACGGCAAAATATCATCTCTCATATAGCAGCTATCCATTTCATTGGTGTAGCCTATGAGCCGATTAATCTTCTGCGTGCCTAATTGCATATATATAACCGGCAAAGTGGCCGGCTCCATATCTTTGGTCTTATCTACATTTTTATGATTTGAAAGGAGCTCAAAAAATATAAGCGCTGCCACAAATACTACAAATAGAATAAGTGCACGCTTTAGTCCTTGTTTAATCTCATTTCTTATTCGCATAGTGTATTCCTGTTATTTCTTATATTAATGTGTTTGTGATTAAGTCTATCTCTATCTATAGTAAATTGCAAGTGTGTAATTTAAAGGGGATATTCATACATAGTCAAGACTCGCTTGCGAGTCTTGCGCGCCGGATTCGGGTCTGCTTCAGCAGACCCGAATCCGTGCGCATCAAAAGCGAAGCGTTTAACTCAGTCGGAGCGCCTGCCCCGACTGAGTATAGTTTGTCATAACCCCCACCTACTCTAACGCTTAAAGGTGCGGGATT
>CAJOPM010000188.1 GCA_905236225.1 uncultured Eubacterium sp. | reverse complement strand
TTATGACAATAGCGCCTACTATAATTGCAGGTGTTATAGCTTTAATCTTTGCGAATTTTTTAAGTATATTCTTCACTTCTGCTATCCTTCTCAAACTATTGTTACTTTAAACTAACTTAATACCGCATCATAATATAACCTAGATATCTTAAAATTGCAAGTCTAAAAAGGAAAAAGATAATTATTATTATTTTCCTTGCTTTTAATAATCAATAAATGCTATAATGCAACTTGCGTTAGGCAAGCCTACTATTTATAAGGCTTCTCTAACGTAGAATATTAAATACATATACAGAAAGGATTGGGAGAACCAATGAGAAGAAACTTTTTATTTAAACGCACTATGTCTACTGCCCTAGCAGCCGCCGTCAGTGTTGGAATGATTCCGGCAGGTGCAGTCAGCGTCAGTGCTTCGCAAAGTGCAGATCTTAGCAATGTTCCTTTTGACAGCAGCTTTGCTGATGCTTATGATGCCGTGACATCAGCCAGCACAGCACAGTATACTAAGTATAATAACGCTTGGGCAGGAACTACATCTGATTTGGAGACAGGTGCAACTTCCGGCATTATGACATATGCTCTTTCAGATTCTGAATCAGGTACTTATACCTATAATATTGCAGAAGCAGCTCCTGCAGATTTTACGGAGGCTTCAGCTATTTCAGGAATTTCAGGTGTAAACATAAGAATTTCCAAAGAGCTTTACAACAGTTATGTTAGCCAGTCATCATCTAAGAGTGCAAATGCTGACAATGCATTTTCTCTTCTTTCTTCGGACACTTTAGAGTGGCAAAACGAAGTTCCGGCTGAATACAAAACTATTAATGCTGACGGATCTCTTAGCGCAACTACAGAAACAACCAAAGCAACCTCTTCAGATGCAACAGCTTATATCTCATCGCATGAGACAACATGGGGCGATTATCTTTTTGATACCGAGAACTTTGATGAGTACACCAGCATCTACCCAAATGTTCAAGGGATTATAATAGAAGATACCCAAGGAAATAAGTACGGATTAAAACATGTCGCAAATACATGGATTAATGCAGCAGATCCATTCTGCATCAATGTTAATGACACTTTCCTTGAAGTAAAGAAAAACGTCAATGAAGATTATCTAAACACAGACGAGCTTGAAGGAAAGACAATTAAGAAAGTTACATTCCAGGTTGCCGATGGCGCAGATGTTGTAATCGATGATATAGAGGATGGTTATGTTCCGTATCTTTTCGAAAGCGGAAATATTAATTTAACACCCAAGGCAGGATCAGATAACTCAGCTGCATCTGCAACCTCTGTTGAATATTCACAAACAGATGATGTAACTTCTACAGTTACCCTTTCATCGCTCCTTCCCAACTCATATTCTCTTAAGAAAGTGTATTACACTATCAGCAAGAAGAATTATGAAGTACCAAGCAGCGCATATTCATACGCAGTATCGGATACCGCTACAGGCAGCGGAACCTTTACGCTTAAGAATACAAGTGACTTTGATTGGGCAAATGCTTCAAGCTACACTTTGTTATTCTCTGATGGTAAAAATAAGTATCAAGATATTGCAGCATCAGTTTCAGTTAGCGGAATCAAAACTACCGGTATCACCGTAGGCAGCAGTAGTGTTTCAGTTGCCGCAGGTTCGAGTGCTTCTATATCAGGCTCGGTTACTCCTTCAGGATCATCTGATTCAGTTACCTTTACATCAAACGATGAAAGTATTGCAACCGTTAGCTATACATCAGGCCGCGGTGGCGGATGGAGCGTTACAGGTGTAAAAGAAGGCACGACAACTTTGAATGCCACGGCCGGAGACTACACATTAAAAGACGCCATCACAGTTACAGTAAGCGGCTCAGCTCAAACAACTAAGGCATCAGTTAAGTCATCGACTGCCGGCAATTCGAGCAAGTCTGAGAGTGTATCAGCACCTGTTGAAATAGACGGATACTATTATGCAAAAGTTTCTGTACCATACGACATTTACTACTATGGAGAACTTAATAACATAACAGAATCATCATCATCCTCAAGCTCTAAAGTTGCTACTACTATTTCAACCTCTAAGAAAAGCTATACAGTAAAAGCATCAGCTAAGGGTAAGAAGATTACCAAAAAGGCGAGCGTAAATCTTAAGGCAAGCGCATCAAGCAAAGTTGCATTAACCTATAAGGTAACAAAGAAAGCAAGCGATAAAATTTCAGTTTCCAAGAGCGGCGTTGTCACATTTAAGAAAGGCGCAAAAATAGGAACTTACAAAATTAAGATTACAGCAAAAGCTAAAGGTAAATATAAGAAAGCAGAAAAAACTGTTACAATTAAATTAAAGAAAAAATAAAAAATATGAGCCCTTAAGTCATATGACTTAAGGGCTCATATTTTTTGCTATGTTAGACTGAGAGTACTTTTTGCATCATATATAAAGAAGTTTCGCTCTGTCATCTGTAGCAGATTGATGGTATTAAAGCTTCCTGTTATTATTGGAATCTTATCTTTTATCGCCTGCATGATAAGGGTATATACGACGCCCACATCAGCCTTCTCGACATCTGTTATATAAATATATGCATCATACAAAAGAGCTTCTCTAAATATCAATTCTGTAAAAAGACTGATCTGAAGCATGTTAAGGCTGGATGCGTCTACACTGATAAGGCATCTTCCGACGGATGTGCAACATCTTTTGACACTATTGGTATCATCTTGCATTCCCAAAAGCCATATTGACATTCCAAGCTCCATCTTACTTTTAAGGAAATAACTAAGTTCTGTAGAATTAATATCATCAAATGATTCACCGGTGGTTAAATTAAGATTTGTAAACTTTGCTATCCTCTCATCAGGCAAATCTGAAGCGCATAAGTATTGCATAAGTCTCTCGTCCGCCTCAAATTCTGCATCAAATATAGGATATGACTGTTTCATTCCCGGAAAAATCTTACACAATCTTTCAAAGGTATTCTTCATTAAAATAAATGAAGGCTGCTTAATACCGCATAATAAACAACCACTCTTAACGCAGATACCTGTGCCAAACAAAGTGGCTATTCCCTTATTTAAATTTGGGATATACTTTCTAATAACCGCAAAATAAAATACGATTATAGCCACCTTATCATTTTCCAAAACATTCTTAAGAAGGTGCTCAAATCTATCCCTATCTGTGATAAATCTATTTTCATCAAAATTTGCAATCTCGCTTTCAAGGCTCAACAATAAGTCCTCAGACATGTTATCTGACTCCTCAAATCTTTGCCGTAATTCATTTAATATTTGAGAATACGAACTTAACTGCTTAACCATATTTGCACCTTTCATATAATGAG
>CAJOPM010000187.1 GCA_905236225.1 uncultured Eubacterium sp. | reverse complement strand
CGAGGATGCGCAGGGATTTGCACATGAAATATGTCAGCTAAAGCTGACGCAAATCCCGCGCCAAGTCTCGCGAGCGAGACTTGAAACTAAAGGGGGAAAATATGAAAAAGAAATTAATTGTATCTATTATGGCATTGGCGCTCGCAGGGGCTATGACGGCATGCTCTTCAAATACGCAAAGCAGTATATCCGATGAGCAGTCTCAGACGGAAAGTCAGCTAAGCGATAATGAATCGCAAGAGCAGGATGAAAATGTATTAAGTTTATGGAATGATGATGCGCAGGCAAAACAGGAGCTTATAGCGTATATGGAAAAGATAACGGACGAGGATAGTAGCGATTTTATTCCGGTAGAGGATCGTATTGCGGTATTTGATCTTGACGGAACGCTGCTTTGTGAGACAGACCCGAACTATTTTGATCATTGCCTGCTTGAATACAGGGTGTTAGATGATCCTGATTACAAGGATAAGGCATCTGATTTTGAAAAAGAAGTGGCAAATAAGATTGTTAAAATGAATGAGAGTGGCGAGGAATTTGACGGACTGGAAGAGGATCATGGCAAAGCTTTAGCCTCGGCTTTCTCAGGAATGACATTAGATGAATTTAATGACTATATTCAGGAGTTCAAAAAACAACAAATGCCTAGCTACGAAGGTATGAGCAGGGGTGAGGCATTCTATCAACCTATGGTAGAAGTAGTTGAGTATTTACAGCAGAATGATTTTAAAGTATATATTGTCTCGGGTACAGATCGCTTTATTGTAAGAGGTATTATAGAGAACTCTGTTTTAAATATACCAAAAGAGCAGGTGATAGGATCTGATGAAAGCCTGGTAGCAGAGGATCAGGGAGATACCGATGGACTGGAATATGTATTTGATGATGACGATAAACTTGTACTTAAAGGGGAATTCATTGTCAAAAATCTTAAGATGAACAAGGTTACTGTGATAGCACAGGAGATAGGCAGACAGCCGGTGCTCTCATTTGGAAACAGTACGGGCGATGCAAGTATGGCAGAATATGTTACAAGTAACAATCCGTATGAGTCTCTTGCGATAATGATATGTTGTGATGATACAGAGCGTGAGAACGGTGACATTGAAAAGGCTGACAGCATGTATGATATGTGCGACGAATTCGGATGGATTCCGGTATCTATGAAGAATGACTGGAAAACTATTTATGCAGATGGCGTTGTTTATAATAAGTAGAGCTTACTAAGCTATTGCAAATAAAGCAACTTATTTAGCCGGATATGTGTTTTACTTTTTAGATAAAGAAGGCACAAATCCGGCGATAAGTTGTGCTTAATTCGTATTTAGGGAGATAGGGCTATTATGATAGAGATTAAGAACCTAAAAAAAGAATATGATAACGTGGTGCCTATAGAAGATATTACGGTCACTGTTAATGACGGAGACGTTATTTCGGTTATAGGGCCATCGGGCACCGGAAAATCTACCTTTATCAGATGCCTTAATCTGTTAGAAAAGCCGACGGCGGGACAGATAATACTCGATGGTGTAGATATTACCGCACCGGGTGCGGATATTAAAAAAGCCAGACAAAAGATGGGAATGGTGTTTCAGTCATTTAACCTGTTTGGACATCTGACAGTAATAGAAAATGTTATGCTGCCGCCGATAGAGCTTTGCGGTATGAGCAGACAGGATGCGTACGACAGAGGGATTGAACTGCTAATGCGCGTTGGGGTGGCGGAAAAAGCGCTAAATTATCCGGATGAACTTTCCGGCGGTCAGAAGCAGAGAGTGGCAATAGCCAGGACACTTGCGATGAATCCGGAAATAATACTTTTAGATGAGCCGACAAGTGCGCTTGATCCGACTATGGTTTCTGAGGTTCAGGCAGTAATAAGGCAGTTGTCACAAAGTGGCAAGACTATGATGATAGTGACCCATGAGATGAATTTTGCAAGGGCTATATCTAACCGTATTTTTTATATGGATGAAGGGACAATATATGAAGAGGGTACACCGGAGGAGATATTTGATAATCCCAAAGGTGAAAATACAAAGAGATTTATCAGAAGGCTTAAGCTCTTTGAGGCAAATATTCAAGGCAGGGAATATGATTTTCTTCATTTTGGAACCGAGCTTGATGCTTACCTTTTGCAAAATGACATTGAGCCACAGAGTAGGTATAGAATAAGGCTGGCAATAGAAGAAATAGTACAGCAGATACTTATTAAGAAATACGACAATCCCAAGATAAATATTATAGTAGAGTATTCTATGAGTGATAAAAGCACAAATCTTACGATTTCTTATGAAGGTGAGGCGTTTGATATAAGAGATACGGACAATAAGATTTCCCTATCGGTTATAGAGTCAGTGACAAAGAAAATTACGTATAGCTGCGATGAAGATGGAATTAATACCATTGTGCTTACAATCAAATGATATTTCAGGGAGATAACAGGCTTATGAAAAAAAGCTACAAATTGATGCAAAGAGGACTTGGAATTGTCATTATAGCGATTATTGTTTTATCGCTTTTATTATCATTTAAAGCTAATGCTGCCGACAGCGCAACAGATGATGATACGACAACGACGCAAGAGGATGCATCAGGTTCGTTAAGTTGGAGAGATTATATAGGAAAAAGAATAGGAGTTATTACAGGCACTCCGCTAGAGCAGATCGCTTTGGATTATTTTGAGGACAGCGAGATTCTTTATTATGACAGTTATCCTGACCTTAGCGCAGCACTTCTTTCGGGATACATTGATGCGTATCTCGGAGATAAACCCGGGCTTCAAATGGTATGCGCCGAGCAGCCGCAAATAGGCTTTATAGATGAGGCTATTGAGAGCAATGAATATTGCTTTGCATTCAAGAAGGATGACGAGAAGAGCAAGGATTTGTGCGAAGAGTTTAATGAATTTCTTGACAGGATAAAAAGCGACGGAACATTTGATGAGATTGCAGATATATGGTTTGGCACCGATGAGGACAAAAAAGTTGTCGACATGTCAGACCTTCGCGATATAAACGGAACCATAAAGGTCGTAACAACATCTACAGATATGCCGTTTTCATACATAAAAGACGGACAAAATGTGGGGTATGATATCGATATTGTTGTTCGTTTTTGCAGAGAAGCAGGTTATGATCTGGAGCTTATGGATGTGGATTTTAATGGACGTATCCCTGCAGTTAAGTCCGGAAAATGTGATTTTTCGACGGATATGAATGCAACGGATGAACGTAGAGAAGAGGTGCTCTTTTCCGATGAAACCTGTTCGGGAGATATAGTGCTGGCAGTGCCTTCCGAGGATTTAAAAAACTCACAGTATGAGGCGCTAAGTCAGGCGGATGGTGTCTATAAAAGTATTGATGAACTTAGTGGAAAGACAATAGGTGTAAAGCAAGGTACACTTTTTGATGAAATTGCTCTTGAGAGTATTGAAGATGCAAATATAAGTTACTATATGTCTGAGGCTGATGAGTGGGAGGCGTTGAAAAGTGGCAAGATTGACGCCTTCGTGGTCGAAGTGCCGACACTTAAAATTATGCAGCATGATAATAATGAGCTTACTATGGTTCCGGAGGAGCTTGGCAGTACGGATTTTGCCGCTGTATTTCAAAAGTCTGAGGAGGGTGATAAGCTTAGAGAAGAGTTTGATGAATATTTAGAGAAAATCATACAGGATGGCACCAAAGATCAACTTTTGGATAAGTGGCTGTCAGATGATTATGACTTAAAAACAATTGAGGATTATACACAGTATCCTGCTACAAACGGAACTATTAAGCTTGCAACGGAAGGTGAATATGAGCCGTTTAATTATATCGAAGATAATAAGGCGGTTGGCTATGACATAGAACTTGCGGCACTTTTTTGCAAGGAGTACGGCTATGCGCTGGAAATACAGCTGATGCATTTTGACAGTATTATTCCATCTGTAGAGAGCGGTAAGAGCGATATGGCAATATCGGCTTTATCGATAGACGAAGAGCGTGCGCAGACAGTGAATTTTTCCCAGCCTTATTACAAGGGTGAAATTATTGCGGCAGTTTTAAAGGCTGATATAGAAGAAACTTCTTTTATTGGGGGAATAAAAGAAAGTTTTATCAAGACGTTTGTTAAAGAACACAGATACAGGCTGTTTATAACAGGCGTGCTTACTACACTGCTTATTACAGTACTTGCAATAGCTTTTGGAACATTACTTGGATTTATAATATTTATGGCGTGTAGAAGAGGCAATCCGGTGGCAAATATAATTGCAAGGGTATTTGTTTGGCTGATACAAGGCATGCCTATAGTAGTGTTGCTGATGATACTGTATTATATAATATTTGCAAAATCGGATATTGGAGGAACAGTCGTATCTGTGGTGGCCTTTACCATGGTGTTTGGAGCGGGGGTATTCGGAATGCTTAAATCCGGAGTCGGAGCTGTAGATAAGGGGCAAATGGAAGCGGCATATGCGCTTGGGTTTAGCGATCTTAGGGCTTTCTTTAAAATAATATTGCCACAGGCACTTCCGCATTTTATGCCAACCTATAAGGCAGAGGTTATTGCACTTATTAAAGCAACTGCAATAGTCGGATATATAGCCGTACAAGATCTTACCAAGATGGGAGATATAGTCAGAGGCAGGACGTTTGAGGCATTCTTTCCTCTTATAGCCGTAGCAATTATTTATTTTATACTTGGAGGAGCGCTTAGAGCTATTGTTAATCGAATTGAGATAAATATCGATCCTAAACAAAGAAAGAGAGAAGAGATATTAAAGGGTATTGTAACTGATAAGTAGCGTATTATCCCCGGTGCTAAATGCTAGGCACCGGGGATTTTTCAGACTGAAAGATTTTTTGCATACCACCTGCAGCAAAGCAAGGCAACAATCATACAGCCGATGAAGATTATTACCTTAAGAATCGTAGCAAATTCAGCAACATATACAAAAAGATTAGCGACAGCAACACTTAAGAGATTAAATATAATATGAAAAGTAATACTTGATTTGATTTTACCGGACTTGTGGTATATGTATCCGCAGAACATTCCGACAACAAAAGCATAAGAGCCTTGAATCAGATTAAAATGAAACAGGGCAAAAAGTGCGGCCTGCATTATGTTTGCAAGCCAAAATGGAAGTGCTATGCGGGCATATCGCAAAGTGATACTTCTAAAGATCAGCTCTTCGCTAATAGGAGCTAAGCAAGCACCATATATAACTAGAATTACAGTGATAATACCTCCTGACGTAATACCGGTGCTTTTTATAAGTTCTTCGTAATATTCATAAGCGCCAGGGTTAACGCTTGAGATAAATTCGGTAATAAATTCAGCAGCAAATTGAAGGCTAAGAGCCATAACAATCATGGGAAGTATGGCACGTATGTTAAAACCGTTTCCAAAAGAAAATTCACGTCTTTTGTTAAGGTTATGCGCCCATATTCCAAAAACTATTATACTGGCGATAGAGTATAATATGCTGATAATAGCAGTAGATGACAGGTTCGTTAACGTATCTGATAAATCATCAAATATTGAAGTGTTATTTCTAAATCCGCTAAAGAGGACTTTTAAAATGATCCCTTCAAGCAGTGGAAGCGTAACAAGAAATTGCAGAGCTACGGCTATAATCAGGGGTAAGAAAGCCTTAAAAAAACAGCTGACCTTATTTTTCATATTTAATGTCCTTTCGATATGTTATTATAATAATTAACTATATTACCATATTAAAGAT
>CAJOPM010000186.1 GCA_905236225.1 uncultured Eubacterium sp. | reverse complement strand
ATGACCCCCCGCCTCTAAGCAAAGCGTAGGTGGGGGAGAGAAACTTGTCTCAGGCGGGGTTCAATCTCCGTCTGAGATATACGCTCCACTTTTGATGCGCAGGGATTTGCACATGAAATATGTCAGCTAAAGCTGACGCAAATCCCACGCCAAGTCTCGCGAGCGAGACTTGAATATTTGGTTTATAAGGATGCGTTTAAATATTCTTCCTGCTCTTTGGTAAGAGTGTCTATATTCTTGCCAAGATAGTTAAGCTTTCTTTTAGCAACCTCTAAGTCGACCTCTCTTGGCACATCAATTAGCTTTTCACCTAAATCGTCCTTATGGTCAATTAGATATTTGGCTGAGAGCGCCTGGATTGCAAAACTCATATCCATTATCTCAGCCGGATGTCCGTCGCCGGCTGCAAGATTTACAAGCCTGCCCTCTGCAAGTACGTATATCCATTTGCCCTCGCTGATTTTGTAACCAGTGATATTCTGTCTTTGATCAATTGTATCTAAAGCAACTTCTCTAAGAGCCTTCATGTCGATTTCAACATCAAAGTGACCTGCATTGCATAATATTGCTCCGTCTTTCATTAAAGCAAAATGCTCAGGTGTGATAACATGTGCACATCCTGTTACGGTAACGAAGAAATCTCCAAGGGGAGCAGCGTCTTTCATAGGCATAACATCAAAACCATCCATAACGGCCTCGATGGCTTTTATTGGGTCTACTTCAGTTACGATGACTCTTGCACCGAGACCTTTAGCTCTCATAGCAACGCCTTTACCGCACCAACCATAACCTGCAACGACAACTCTTTTGCCGGCAACAATAAGATTGGTGGTTCTATTAATGCCATCCCAGACTGATTGTCCGGTGCCGTAGCGATTATCAAATAAATGCTTGCAGTCTGCGTTATTAACAAGCACCATTGGGAACTTAAGATCGCCAGCTCGATCCATAGCTATAAGTCGAATTATACCGGTTGTGGTCTCTTCGCATCCGCCTATTACATGGCAAATCTTTTCCGGATATTTAGTGTGAAGCGCATGTACTAAATCTCCGCCGTCATCTATTATAATATTCACGTCGTTTTCTAAAACCCTGAGGATATTTTGGTCATATTCTTCATCAGTGCAACCATGCCATGCGTAAACATTGAGGCCGCTCTTTACCAAAGCTGCTGCAACATCATCTTGCGTTGAGAGAGGATTCGAACCTGTAATATACATAGTAGCTCCTCCTGCGGCGAGTACCTTACACAGATAAGCAGTCTTAGCTTCGAGATGAATCGAAAGAGCTATTTTATACCCTTTAAATGGCTGCGTCTTTGAAAATTCTATTTCTAAATTCCTAAGAAGCGGACAGTTTTTCTTTACCCAGTCTATTTTATGTTCGCCTGAAGGTGCAAGACTAATATCTTTAATTGTACTTTGCATATTTTACACTCCTCCTTGAAATTAATATACTATAGTGATATTATTCTAAAATGATTTAAGCAACGTAGCGCAGATAATATAGACATCATATTACAATTTTTAAAAGAAAGCAAGCATATCATATAAGATGAGTAGGAATTTATATCGCAGAAGAAGAAATAGAAGAATACGCAGTCTACTGGTATTAATTATTGTATTAGTAATATTAGTTATAGCCTTTTTATGTTTTATTAACATTAGGAAAACGCATAATGAAGAAGAACTGAGGCAGCAGGGCATAGAGGCACTTGATAGCAGTAACTATGACGAGGCAGTAAGCTACTTTGAAGAAGCGCTGGCAACTCAAACAGGAGACTATAGCCGGCTGGAGGAAGATATTATGTTTTATCTTGCTAATGCACAGTATTTAGATGGTGATAGCGACAGCGCAATTGATACATATACAAATCTTATAGATGCTGATGATGAAGATGATAAGGCCTATTATCTAAGAGGTATGGTTTATCTAAATACCGAAGATTATAGTGCGGCGCTGGATGATTTTGACAATGCTATAGCATATACTGATGAGAATGCAAAGATGACCTGTGCGATTGCAGATGAGCTTTGTAGCGCAGGATATGAAGATGAGGCAGATAAGTATTTGAATTCGTTGTTATCTTCGAAATATGATAACAATTCTGAGAGTTTGTATTATATGGGATACGCATCTTCTTTACTAGAAGAATATGATAAAGCATTATCTTATTACGAAGAGGGGATTTCTCTTTTGGAAGATGAGGATGAATATGAGGATGATTTGCTCAAAGGACAGATAAGCGCATATGAATATCAAGGAGATTTTGAAAAAGCATATGAGCTTATGACCACATATTTAAAAAAATATCCAAATGATGAAGAAGCAATTAGAGAAAATACATTTTTAGAGAGCAGAATATAAAATGATACTAAAGTACTAAAAATGACAGAACAAGTCGCACCTAAAGCGGCTTGTTTTTTTAATTTTCATATAAAAATCCGTATTTAAGGCATAATCAGGCAAACACCATATATCCGCATTGCATCTAAATAAATACACAATATCTAGTATATTTTAGTTGACGAGGTAAATGGCATTTGTTAGAATACATCTAGAAACTCGGTTACAGTCAACCGGGATGTGACGACGGGGTTTATATCTTAGAGACTTTCGAGCGAGACTTGAAAAAAATTATTTTATGATTTGAGCGCAGTGTTTGTTTATGCGTTCATTAGGAAGTAGCGAAGCGGATTCTAAATGTCTGCTTTACGGAAAGGGAGTTTTTTATGTTTCAAGTTGTTAAAAGGGATGGAAATGTAGTAGGCTTTGATCTTTCTAAGATCACATCGGCAATGACAAAGGCTTTTGATGCCACACAGATGGATTACAATGATGACATAACGCAGCTTCTGACATTGAGAGTTACAGCTCATTTTCAGGGCAAGATTGAGGACGGAAAGGTCAGCGTTGAATCTATTCAGGACAGTGTCGAGGAGGTGCTTGAACAGACAGGATACACAGAGGTCGCTAAGGCGTATATTCTTTATCGCAAGCAGCGCGAGAAACTGCGTAATATGAAGTCTACAATTCTTGACTACAAAGAACTTGTCAACAGTTATGTTAAAACCGAGGATTGGCGCGTAAAAGAGAATTCTACGGTTACATATTCTGTGGGAGGACTTATACTCAGCAACTCGGGCGCTATTACAGCTAATTATTGGCTGTCAGAGATATATGATGAAGAAATAGCACAGGCGCACAGAAATGCAGACATACATATACATGATTTGTCAATGCTCACCGGATATTGCGCAGGATGGTCATTAAAGCAACTTATTCTTGAAGGGCTTGGCGGTATTTCAGGGAAGATTACATCGTCTCCGGCAAAGCATCTTTCTGTTCTTTGCAATCAGATGGTTAATTTCCTAGGAATTATGCAAAATGAATGGGCAGGAGCCCAGGCATTTTCGTCATTTGATACTTATTTGGCACCATTCGTAAAAGCAGATAATCTATCATATGATGAAGTGAAAAAATCAATCGAGTCATTTGTATACGGGGTTAATACTCCGAGCAGGTGGGGTACGCAGGCTCCGTTCTCAAATATCACGCTTGATTGGGTTGTGCCTGATGATTTGGCAGAGCTTCCTTGTATAGTAGGCGGCAAAGAGATGGATTTTTGCTACAAGGACTGCAAGGAAGAGATGGATATGATTAACAAAGCATTCCTTGAAATTATGATTGAAGGAGATGCTAACGGCAGAGGATTCCAGTATCCGATTCCGACATATTCGATAACAAATGACTTTGATTGGAGCGACACTGAGAATAACAGATTGTTATTTGAAATGACCTCCAAGTATGGAACGCCGTATTTTTCAAATTATATTAATTCAGATATGGAGCCTAGCGATGTACGTTCTATGTGCTGCCGCTTAAGACTTGATTTAAGAGAGCTTAGGAAGAAATCAGGTGGATATTTCGGAGCCGGCGAGAGTACCGGATCTGTAGGTGTTGTCACTATTAATATTCCAAGAATTGCTTATCAGGCCAAGGATGAGGCAGATTTCTACAAGCGTTTGGATAAGCTTATGGATATTTCGGCTCGTTCGCTCAAGATTAAAAGAGGAGTTATTACAAAGCTCCTTAACGAAGGATTATATCCATATACCAAGAGATATTTAGGAACATTTGACAATCATTTCTCCACAATCGGACTTGTTGGAATGAACGAAGCGTGCCTTAATGCAAATTGGCTTAATAAAGATTTGACAAATGCAAAGGCGCAAGAATTTACTAAGGATGTATTGAACCATATGAGAGAGAAACTCTCGGATTATCAGGAAACTTATGGTGATTTATACAATCTTGAGGCAACTCCCGCAGAGTCAACCGCATATCGCCTTGCGAAGCATGATAAGCAGAGATTCCCGCAGATTATAACAGCAGGTGATGATGAGAATGTTCCTTACTATACCAATAGTTCACATCTTCCTGTTGGATTTACTGATGATATTTTTGAAGCACTTGATATTCAGGATGAACTTCAGACGCTTTATACATCAGGTACGGTATTCCATGCATTCTTAGGTGAAAAGTTGCCCAGTTGGCAAAGCGCAGCAGCACTTGTCAGGAAGATAGCACAAAACTATAAACTGCCATATTATACAATTTCACCGACTTATTCTATTTGTAAAGAACACGGATATATATCAGGAGAGACATATAGATGTCCGCATTGCGGATCAAAAACCGAAGTGTATAGTCGTATTACAGGATATTACAGACCTGTACAAAATTGGAACACAGGTAAGGCACAGGAGTTCAAGGAAAGAAAGAACTATGATGTTTCGGCCGCTATACCTTCTGACAGAAACAAAGTGCACATTGAAGTTGTTACAAAGCAGCAAGAGAGTAAGCAGATAACCGATGATAACAAAGAAACGGTCAAGTATCTCTTTACAACAAAGACCTGTCCTAATTGTGCAAAGGCGCGTGAGATGCTAAAAGCAGCAGGCGAGGAGTATACACTGGTGGATGCACAGGAAAATCTTGAGTTGGTAACTAAATACGGTATTATGCAGGCGCCGACATTGGTAGTTACGGACGGAGAAGCTCCGGTTAAATATGTCAATGCATCTAACATTCAAAAATATGTTAATAGGACAAAGGCATAAATAAATATTCCAGATTAAAGATGCCATACATCTAAGCGAATTGTAGGATTGGAAAAATGGCAAGGGGTTAACCCAACCGTTTTTCTGATGGATTTTATAGAACTTACTACATTATAAGCAATCCATTGCCGGTCACCGAATGGTGATCGGCTTTTTGGGTATGAAATAAATTAATTTTTGGGTATGCTTTATTTGACTATCCTAAAATTTACTATTATAGTTATTATGTGTTAAACTGTTTATCGTAAAACCAATAGACAATTGCTTGAATTATGAGGTATTATATATGACACTTCTTATAAAAAACGGGACAGTTGTAGATCCCGGCAAGATGACGGTTAAGAAGAACGATGTTTTGATTGAAGATCGAGTCATCACTAAGATAGGTAAGAATATTGAGCAAGAAGCAGATCAGATAATTGATGCTACAGATTGCTATGTCATGCCCGGATTTGTTGACCTTCATGTTCATCTTAGAGATCCGGGATTTGAGTATAAAGAAACTGTGGACACCGGAGCTAAATCAGCTGCAAGGGGTGGATTCACCACTATTCTTGCCATGCCTAATACCAAACCTGTAGCAGATAATGAAGAGATTATCAAGTACATTGAGAATAAGGCCAGAGATTTAGCGCCAATCAAGGTCAGACAGATAGGTGCAATTACAAAGGGACAAAAGGGAAGAGAACTTGCGGATATTGAAGGCATGGTTAAGGCAGGCTCTCCGGCTATAAGCGAAGATGGCAAGAGTGTTAAAGATTCGAGTATTTATGTGGCCGGATTACGTGAGGCTGCCAGATGTAATATACCTGTGTTTGCACATTGTGAAGATAAAGAACTTGCAGCAGGAGGTGTTATGAACTCGGGAGAGACTGCCAGAAAACTAAATCTTCCGGGAATACCTAATGCAGCAGAAGACGTAATTATAGCAAGAGATATAGTTCTTGCAAAGGAAGCGGGAGCAAGACTTCATATATGTCACGTTGCAACTGCTATGGGAATAGATCTTATAGATTGGGCAAAAAGAAAAGGCTGGCAGGTGAGCGGAGAAGTATGCCCGCATCACTTTACATTATGCGATGAAGATATTACAGAAGATAATGCGGCATTTAAGATGAATCCGCCGCTTAGAAGCAGACACGATTTAGAAGCTGTAAGAAAAGGGATAGCAGATGATGTGATCGATGTTATAGCTACAGACCATGCGCCTCATTCTCAAGAAGAAAAAGGCGGATCTATGATGGGGTCTGCATTTGGAATCGTCGGGCTTGAAACGGCAGCTGCACTTACATACACTGAGCTTGTAAAAAAAGACGTGATTACGATAGAGAAGATGGCAGCTAAGATGAGTCTTAATCCGGCAAAAATAATCGGGCTTAACAGAGGCAAAGTTCAAAAAGGCGAGATAGCAGATTTGGTTGTATTTAATCCGAATGTGGAATGGACTATAGACCCTAAAAATTTTGCATCTAAAGGCAAATCAACGCCTTTTGGCGGAAGAAAAGTATACGGAAGAGTAATTAACACTATATTTTCCGGAAAAATTGTATATGAATATGCACCACAAATAATTTAATAGAGGATGATAACATGATACAAAAACTCATAAATTCAATTAAAAAAACACAAGCTCCTATCGTTGTAGGATTAGATCCAAAGCTTTCATTTATACCGGATCATATTAAAAATAAATCATTTAATGAATATGGAAAGACCTTAGAGGGTGCAGCGGATGCCATATGGCAGTTTAACAAACTGATTGTTGATGCTACCTATGATTTGATTCCTGCAGTTAAGCCGCAGATTGCTATGTATGAGCAATTTGGCATACCGGGGATGGTTGCTTTTGATAAGACTGTTAAATATTGTAAAGAAAAAGAACTTATTGTAATAGGCGATGTGAAGAGAGGAGATATCGGCTCCACATCTGAATCATATGCAATAGCGCATCTTGGGAAGATTGATATTGATGGCGTAAATGTTGATGTGTTTGATGAAGATTTTGCAACAGTCAATCCCTATTTGGGAACGGATGGAATAAAACCGTTTGTAGATATTTGCAACGAACATGATAAGGGTATTTTTATCCTGGTTAAGACGTCTAATCCATCGAGCGGAGAGTTTCAAGATAAACTTATGGACGGCAAGCCACTGTATGAGCATGTTGCAAGGATGGTTGATAAGTGGGGCGCAGATTCCATGGATGCAGATTACAGTAATGTAGGCGCAGTAGTTGGAGCAACTTACCCTGAAGTTGGGAAAGTGCTAAGAGATGTTATGCCAAAAAGCTTTATTTTAGTTCCGGGTTACGGAGCTCAAGGAGGCAAGGCAGAAGATTTGGTGCATTACTTTAACAAGGATGGATTAGGAGCAATAGTTAATTCTTCAAGAGGAATTATAGCGGCTTATAAACAAGACAAATATGCCTCGTTTGGTTCTGAAGGATTTGCAGATGCAGCAAGAGCTGCCGTAATTGACATGAAAGAGGATATTGGAAAAGCTTTATCTCAGACGAGATGACCCCCGCCTCTAAGCAAAGCGTAGGCGGGGGAGAGAAGCTTGTCTCAGGCGGGGTTACCCTAAAGGACTAGGAATGCTAAGCATTCCGTCGCAATCTCCGTCTGAGATATACGCTCCGCGAGGAT
>CAJOPM010000185.1 GCA_905236225.1 uncultured Eubacterium sp. | reverse complement strand
TCCTCATCCGACATATATACACAGTGATATCCACCGCCACCATAGTTAAACATACCAAGCTCGTCCATAATTTGGGTCGGGGTCATTGAATATCTTTCAATACACTCAGCTACCTCATTTTCTGTTTCAGAGTTATGTACAAAAAGCGGTGATTTTAGTTTATTCGTAAGATCGGATATTTGTTGCATAAGCTCTTTTGATGTAGTGTACTCTGCATGAAATCCCATAATAAAGCTGGATAATTCACCCATTTCATTACACTTATGATAGTTTTCTTCAAGAAGCTCTACTCCACCGCCAAAATTATTAAGTCCGCTTGTCTGAACAGTTCTAAATCCACAGTCTACAGATGCCTTGGCATTTTCGGGCGGGAAGAAATACATATCAAAGTTGGAAGTAATACCGCTTGTAAGATATTCCATAATGCCAAGTATATCAAGATCATATATATCCTGCGCCTCTAACTGACCTTCTCTTGGAAATACTGCATCAAAAAGCCACTCTTTTAGCGGAAGATCGTCCGCAAACGATCTAAGAAAAGTCATAGCTGTATGTGTATGCGCATTCTTAAAACCGGGCATAAGAAGGTTACCGCAAACATCAATCTCTTTATCCCAAATAATCATTTCCTGATTATTATCTTTAAATGCATTGTCCGTCCTTTTATCTGGTCCTATATAAACAATTTCAGAACCTTTAACCCAAAGTTGACCTTCAATGATTTCGAAGCTTTTATCATCATTTGTCTTAAGAATTTTAGCATTATAAAATCTTACATTCATTTACTAATCCTCCTTTAATTGTCTGTGAATATTAATAACGGATTGTTTTATAAGCATTTTTATTTTGCCTGAGACCTTTTCTGATGTTTCTTTAATTTCAGCATGTGTAAGCGGATGCTTCGCTATCCCGGCCGCAAGATTTGAAATGCATGATATTCCGCAGATTTTCATTCCCATATGATTTGCTGCGATTGCCTCGCACGCTGTACTCATGCCAACGGCATCAGCTCCGATAACCTTGCACATAACAATCTCTTCGGGCGTCTCGTAATTAGGTCCTTTCATCTGTATGTATACGCCCTCTTTTAAGTCTATGCCTGTCTGTGTCGCTGAATTTCTGATTATATCTTGTAAATCCTCATCATATACATGACTCATATCAGGGAATCTTACACCGAGTTCTTCTATATTTTCGCCTCTTAAAGGAGAAGGAACAAAGCAAGAGATTTGCCCCGTAATAAGCATTAAATCTCCGGCTTTAAATGCTTTATTGATTCCACCTGATGCATTTGTAAGGAACAACACTTTTGCCCCCATCATCTTCATCAGTCTGATTGGCAAAACCACGTCATTCATATCATATCCTTCATAATAATGAACGCGTCCGTTCATTATTACTACAGGAACATCCTCAATGTATCCAAAAATAAATTCACCTGCATGGCCTAAAACCGTAGATACAGGAAATCCCTCAATATCATGATAATCAATCTTGCTCTCAACTTTAAATTCTGTAGCAAACTGTCCGAACCCCGAACCTAATACGATTCCTATTTCCGGCACAAAATCAGTCTTTTTTCTGACCGCTTCTAAGCATTTTGTTAATTTTTCGTATACCTTATTCATAATATCTCCTTTTTCTTATGAGTATTTAGCTCGCTTCATCCAGATTGCTAAGCTTTGCAGCCTGATCTGCCGCAATAAGCGCATCCAGAATTTCTTGGATATCTCCATTAAGTATATCATTTAACTTATATAATGTAAGTTTGATTCTATGATCGGTAACTCTGCCTTGCGGGAAATTATATGTACGTATCTTCTCTGAGCGATCTCCGGTTCCTACCTGCGAGCGCCGCTGCTCTGCCTCGGCATCATGTTGTTTTTGCATTTCTAAATCATAAAGCTTAGTCCTAAGAAGCGCAAATGCTTTTGCTTTATTTTGTATCTGAGATTTCTCCGTCTGCGAATAAATTACTATACCGGTTGGATAATGCGTAAGTCTTACTGCGGAATCTGTTGTATTTACGCACTGTCCGCCATTACCTGATGCACGCATAACATCAATTCTGATATCATTATCATTAATCTCTACATCAACTTCTTCAGCCTCCGGCATAACTGCAACAGTAATTGTTGATGTATGTATTCTTCCGCCGGATTCAGTCTCCGGTACACGCTGTACTCTATGCACGCCGCTTTCATACTTCATAACGGAATATGCGCCCTTGCCCGAAAGCATAAATGATACACTCTTCATACCACCTATACCAATCTCTTCACATTCCATTGTTTCTACTTTCCAACCCCTGCTCTCAGCATAATGGACATACATTCTGTATATTTCAGCTGCAAAAAGTGCTGCCTCATCACCGCCGGCGCCGGCTCTTATTTCTACAATAACATTTTTCTCATCATTAGGGTCTTTCGGCAGCAGTAGAATCTTAAGCCTGTCTTCAAGCTCTTCTACTTTGTTCTTAGATTCATTCATCTCTTCTTTGGCAAGCTGCCTCATTTCTTCATCTGACTCCTCGTTTAGAATTGCAAGTGAATCTTCTATATTTTCTTTTTCTTTTTTGTATTCATTATAGGTTTCAATAATCGGCGCTAAGTCACTTTGTTCTTTCATAAGACTCTGAAAACGCTTAGCATCCTTAGATACATCGGGCTCACTCAAATTATTCATAAGTTCCTGATAATGCATAAGCAAATCTTCTAATTTATCAAACATTTTAATCCTCCTTGGAAAAACGTGCACAGGCTATGCGATCATATCCTGCCAAATCCTGAATTATCTTAACATCCAAAAATCCGGCCTTATCAAGCAAGTCATTAATAACACTTCCCTGGTTATACCCGGTTTCAAAAAAAATGAATCCACAATCAGCTAGATATAACCTGCTTTCTTTAATAATTTTTTTATAGAAATCAAAGCCATCTTCTCCTCCATCAAGCGCCAGTATAGGTTCATGATCCTTTACTTCACTCATAAGGGTTTCAATATCACCTGTTGGTATATAAGGTGGATTAGAAACTATAATATCATATGTACTATCAATATTATCAAAAAGATTACTGTTTATTATATTAACATCTGCATCAAGACTTTGCGCATTGTATGTGGCGACTTTAAGTGCCTCATCTGATATATCCGCTATATCAACAACAACTTTGGGATTTGCCAATTTCAACGATATGCCTATGCATCCGCTACCGCAGCACAAATCCAAAACCCTCATACCGCTCTTTAGATATCTTAGCACTTCTAAAATAAGCTGTTCCGTCTCCATTCTAGGACATAAAACATCATCTGTTACTTTAAATTTATGACCCATAAACTCGGTATATCCGATAATCTGCTGAAGCGGAATATGATTACAACGCCTTTTAAGTGCCTCTTTAATCATTTCAAATTTATTAGGCTCAATCTCTTCTTTAAGATTCATAAAAAAATGCGTTCTATCGGTATCAAGGTAGTGAAGCATTAAATACAGTGCATCAATTTTAGCATCAGCTATTTTGGCGCTGGTCAATGTATCCTTTGCACTTTTGTAAGCCTCTTCATACGTCATAATTCCACCTTATCGCAGCATTTACTGTCATTACAATTGTTTTGTCATACCCCCCACCTACGCTAACGCTTAGAGGTGGGGGATTTCTCCGACTGAGTTAAAAATTCTTTCCAGTCAAACACTGCCTCTACAGATGCCATTCCCACTTCTATCATTTTGTCATCAGGCTCTCTTGTCGTAAGATTTTGTAAAAGGAGCCCCGGCTTTGTAATAATTTTTACAAACAAGCCATCATGCATACCGCCGAATCTTAAAATCTCGTAAGAGACTCCTGCCACTACCGGTATCAATATCAATCTGTAAACCAATCTCAAAATATGTGAATCGCTTCTTAAAAAAATGAAAAAAATAACTGAAATAATAATAACTATAAAAAGGAAGTTCGTGCCGCATCTTTTATGCTGTCTGGAAGATTTTTTTACATTTTCAACATTAAGTTCAAGTCCGCTTTCTATACAATTTATGCATTTATGCTCCGCTCCATGATACATAAATACCCTCTGTATATCTTTCATGTTCGATATCAATAATAAATAGCCAAAAAATATTGCTATCCTAAGTATACCTTCGGCAATTGATATAACAATCGCTGATTCTGTAAACAATGATAACAGCTGCGATAAATAATATGGAAGTACCATAAAAATGCCGATGGCAAACAGCAATGATACAACCACAACCATTCCTAGCATAGCATTCTCTTTTTTGCTGGATTTGTCATCATTATCCAAAGGCTCTTCATCTTCAAAAAAAGATGCAGATATCATTAGCGATGTAACGCCTAAGTATAATGAGTCTATAAAACTTATTATTCCTCTTAAAAAAGGTATGTTTTTTAATTTATCTGCATTATTAATCGCTTTGCAATCTCTTTTTTCAACGGCTATCTCACCGTTTTCCTTGCGAACCGCCACTGCATATTTGTCCTGGTTGCGCATCATCACACCTTCCATAACAGCTTGGCCGCCAATACCGGAATATTTCATAATTTTCCTCGTATACGCAAAAGAGTTGAGATTATAACAATCCCAACCCTACATCTACCTGCTTATTGTGTAATACCATACTTACGATTGAACTTATCAATACGTCCTCTAGCCTGTGTAGCTTTCTGCTGTCCCGTATAGAACGGATGACATTTAGAACAAATCTCCACGTGGATATTCTCCTGTGTAGAACCAACTACGAAAGTATTGCCGCAGTTACAGGTTACTGTAGCCTGATGATATTCAGGATGTATTCCTTCTCTCATGTGTTTTCACCTCTCAAACTATTACCATATATCGTCTGTGCTTGCTCAAAACCATTCTGCTCGTGGTCATCTGAACAGCCCTTATATCTTATCATAGTGCTTTTATTAATGCAACAGTTTTTTAAATATATCTTCTCTTGCGCACGATTTCAACAAATTCCGAGTTATTACGTGTTTTTACAAAAAGATCAAGTATGCTCTCGACTGCATCTTCAGTCTTCATTCCGTTAATTGCTCTTCTCATAATAACAACAGCTTCCTGCTCGCTCTTGCTAAGAAGCAAATCTTCTCTTCTGGTTCCCGATTTTGTAATATCAATGGCCGGGAATATTCTTCTTTCTGAAAGCTTTCTGTCAAGAACCAATTCCATATTACCGGTTCCTTTGAACTCCTCGTAAACCATATCGTCCATCTTGCTTCCTGTCTCAACAAGCGCTGTAGCAAGTATTGTAAGCGATCCGCCTTCTCTCATATTTCGCGCAGCACCAAAAAATCTCTTTGGCATATGAAGCGCTGCCGGATCAAGACCACCGGAAAGAGTTCGTCCGCTCGGCGGCACAATAAGATTGTACGCTCTTGAAAGTCTTGTAATGGAATCAAGAAGCACCATAACATCCTTGTTATGTTCAACAAGTCTTTTGGCTCTTTCTATAACCATTTCCGAGACTCTCTTATGATGCTCGGGTAACTCATCAAATGTCGAATAAATAACTTCTACATTAGGGCCTTCAATCGCTTCTTTAATATCTGTAACCTCTTCCGGTCTTTCATCAATTAATAGTATAATAAGATTCATATCCGGATTAGCACCGGTAATTGCTTTTGCAACTTCTTTTAATAAGGTAGTCTTTCCTGCCTTAGGCGGTGATACAATCATACCACGCTGCCCCTTACCTATTGGAGAGACCAAATCCATAATGCGCATAGCTCTTGAGGCTTTGCCTGTTTCTAATCTCAGTCTCTCATCAGGGAAAATAGGTGTCATATCTTCGAAATTTTTGCGTCTTGCTGCGATCACCGGATTGTACCCGTTGATTGAAGTCACAAAAAGAAGAGCATTAAATTTTTCTTGCGGAGACGGTATTCTGACATGACCTTCTAATATGTCTCCTGTTTTTAAGTTGTATCTTCTGATAAGGGAAGGAGCTACATATATGTCTCTGTCTCCGGGTAAATAGTTATCGCTTCTGATAAACCCAAATCCGTCAGGCATTACCTCAAGTATTCCGGCCGCGCTCTCGCCGCTGTCCAAACTCATATCTATCTCATTAAGATATTCATCTTGAGTATCTTGCATACGAGATGAGCTATATTTGCCCTGACGCTGAGGTGTCAAATGCTTTTCTCTTGTCATCTTGTTCTTGCTTTTATCATCTCTTTTGACATAATGAACACCCTTTTTTTCTGTGTTTCTTTTTTCAGGCGAAGGTTTTTTATAATCGCCTTTATTGGTTCTATCGTGCTCTTTGTCGTCCTTAACATCATTAGACGCGTTGCGTAAAAGAGCTTTTTCTTCTTCGTCTTTTTGAAGCATAATATCGATAATCTCACTTTTTTTCTTGCCTGAGATTCCTTTAATGCCTCTCGTCTTTGCTATATCACGTAATGCAGCAACGGATAGACTTTCATATTTTTCCCTTGTCATACTTAATTTATTCCTTTCGTGAAAAATATACACTATGACCACTATATTCTTTGACTTTAAATCTGCTAACTGAAATCGTCATTGGGAATAAGCCTTTAATAATCTAAAAGCGGTCTGAATAGACTTGAATATTTGTAAAACGAACATTCATAATTCGCTTCGCTGCTTTCTCATGAACGCAAGAACACTGCGTTCAAAATCTGCGTGAAAAGTATAACACACTTTTTTTAATAATAAAAGATAAATGGTAATAATAATTCATCAAATTTACCTGTTGATTTCATTATTACCTTAATCTATACTTGTGAGTAATTGAAATATTTTACGGAGGTATCATATAATATGGATCTTAATGAAATTGCATTAAATAAACACAAAGAATGGAACGGCAAACTGCAGACCATACCCAAATCACATATTGAAAGTCGCGAAGATTTATCAATTGCATATACTCCCGGCGTTGCAGCCCCTTGTGTCGAAATCGACAAGGATTCAGAGAAAGCATATACATATACTATGAAAGCCAACACTGTTGCGGTTATTTCAGACGGAAGCGCAGTCCTGGGACTTGGCAATATAGGCGCACTTGCTGCTATGCCTGTAATGGAAGGAAAATGCGTCTTATTCAAAGAATTCGGCGGAGTCAATGCCGTGCCGATATGTCTTGATACGCAGGATACTGATGAATTAGTTAAGACCATCACATACCTTGCTCCTAATTATGGCGGCATTAATCTTGAGGATATTTCTGCCCCAAGATGTTTCGAGATTGAAAGGCGCTTAAAAGAGACACTTAATATACCGGTATTTCATGATGATCAGCACGGAACTGCAATTGTAGTGCTTGCCGGTATAATTAACGCTCTTAAAATAACAAAAAAATCAAAAGAGGACTGCAAAATCGTAGTTAACGGCTCAGGATCTGCCGGCATAGCTATTACCAAGTTATTGCTGCGTTACGGTTTTAAACACGCTATCTTATGTGACAGGAAAGGAATCGTAAGCAAAGACAGAGATGATCTTAACTGGGCCAAAAAAGAAATGTGCCAGATTACAAATCTTGACAATATAACAGGCAGTTTGTCAGATGCGCTAAAAGGTGCAGATATTTTTATCGGCGTATCGGCTCCGGGTATTGTTACCAAAGAAATGGTTTCTTCCATGAATAAAGATGCTATCATCTTTGCTATGTCAAACCCCGTGCCCGAAATTATGCCCGATCTTGCTAAAGAAGCAGGCGCAAGAATAGTCGGAACCGGAAGAAGCGACTTTCCAAACCAGGTAAACAATGTTATTGCTTTCCCGGGAATTTTCAAAGGAGCATTAGAAGGCAGAGCAAAAGCTATTACCGAAGAGATGAAACTTGCTGCCGCAGAAGCTTTAGCCGCTCTCGTTCCGGACGATAAGCTTTGCGAAGACTTTATCATTCCCGAGCCTATGGATCCAAACGTTGCCAGGGCTGTAAGTGAAGCTGTTAAATCTCATATTAATGATTGAGGTAATCTATGGCACAGATACATAATTTATACAAGCTAATTATTTTATATCTCCTTGATATCTGTGATGCTCCCCTTAGCGGAATGATAATCTCAGAATTTTTTTTAGAGTATAATTATACAACCTATATCTCTGCCAGAAATGCTTTAGGAGAACTTACCGATTCTAATTTTGTTTCTCTAAATACCACATATAACGACTCTCAATATTCAATAACAGAGTCAGGCAGAGAAATTCTTACCTATCTTTCGGAGAGAATTTCTGATGAAACCAAGGCAGAGGCTAAGGCATATCTTAGCAGCCTTGATATTTCATCAAAACCCGACCACTTATTAGAGGCTGATTACACTAAATCAGTTAATGGCAATTACGAAGCAATTTGCAAGATAATAAGTGCCGATAAACAAATATTATCCTTAACGCTCAGCGTTCCCTCATCAAAAGCGGCACAAACTATTTGCGAAAATTGGAAAGATACAAGCAGCGATATCTACTATACTCTTATGGATATGCTTCTTAAATAAAGGATTAAAACATGGCATTTGACGGAATTGTAATTAGAAATATAACCAAAGATTTAAAAGATACTCTCAGCGGTGCCAGAATTGCAAAGATAGCACAGCCCGAAAAAGATGCGCTCCTACTGCAACTCAAACCTTTAAATGCACCGTCAACAAGGCTGTATATATCTTCAAGCCCCTCTCTTCCGCTCATATACTTTGTAAAAGAAAACAAAAAATCCCCTCTTAATGCTCCTAATTTTTGTATGCTTCTTAGGAAGCATATTGCCGGAGGACGCATTGTAGATATTTCTCAACCGGATCTTGAAAGAGTAATAAGAATTAAGATAGAACATCTTAACGAGTTAGGAGATTTATGCACAAAAAATCTTATTATAGAGATTATGGGCAAACACAGTAATATTATATTTACCGATGAGTCCGATAAAATTATCGACTCTATCAAGCATATCTCCTCACAGGTAAGCTCTGTCAGAGAGGTACTTCCCGGGCGCAATTATTTTATTCCCGCCCAGGGCGAAAAAGGCTCTATATTTAACCTTGATTATAATGATTTTAAATTACGCATCATAAATAAGCCTTTGACTGTATGCAAGGCTATTTATATGGGATATACGGGAATCAGTCCCCTCATTGCATCGGAATGTGCCTACAGGGCGAACATTGATGCCAACGCTCCAACAGCGTCACTTTCCGATATAGAAACGGAGCATCTTTATAAACAGTTTACGCTTTTATGTGAAGATATTATTTCGTGTGATTTTTCTCCGCAAATTGTATATGATGAAAATAAACCCGTCGAATTTTCATCTATTAACCTAACTCAATATGAAGATTATAATATCTCAAAATTTGATAGCATCTCGGATGTTTTGGAAAATTACTATTCTGAAAAAGACATATATACACGAATGCGTCAAAAATCTTCTGACCTTCGTAAGATAACGACCACATTGTTAGAGCGTAATGTTAAGAAGCTCACTTTGCAAATGCATCAGCTTAAGGATACCGAAAAGCGCGATAAATACAGGCTTTACGGCGAGCTTATCAACACCTATGGCTACGGCCTTAAAGAAGATGCAAAATCTCTTAGTGCAATTGATTTTAACACCGGAGAAGAAGTGACAATACCTCTTAAAGAAGATCTTACACCAAGTCAGAATGCACAGCGTTATTTTGACAAATATTCGAAAATGAAAAGAACAAATGAGGCTCTGACTAAACTTACAAAAGAGACCCAAGATGAAATCTCTCATCTTGAATCTATTTTATCTTCTCTTGATATTGCTACAAGCAATGAAGACTTATCAATGATTAAGGAAGAGCTTGTTGACTGCGGATATATTAAAAAACACGGCTCTAAGAATGCCAAAACGCCTAAAAGCAAGCCTCTTCACTATGTTACTTCGGAAGGTTATGACCTGTACGTCGGAAAAAACAATTATCAAAACGACTATTTGACATTTAAGTTTGCATCTGCAAAGGACTGGTTTTTCCATGCTAAAAAAATTCCAGGCTCTCATGTAATCTTAAAATCCTCAAACGCTCCACTATCCGACAAAGCATTTGAAGATGCTGCAGCATTAGCGGCATATTACTCTAAAGGCAGAGAATCTTCCAAAATTGACATTGACTATGTCCAGAAAAAAGAGGTCAAAAAGCCCGGTGGTGCCAAACCCGGATTTGTAGTATATTACACCAATTACTCAATGACGGTCGCTCCGGATATAAGCAGTTTGACTTTAGTTAAAGAATAACCCCCACCTACGCTAACGCTTAGTGAGGATTCCTCCGACTGAGTTAAATATTCGCCGATTCTATAAAATCCGTATAGTATTTTTCAAAATATTCTTTAAGCATAGTATGACCTTCTAAATCCCTATCTTCGCTAAGCAGTCTGTCCGCTTCTGTTTTTGCCATCTTTAGCTGTTTAGAATCTCTGTAAATATCTGCAATCTTAAATCCCATATCTCCGCTTTGTCTAATTCCAAAGAAATTACCGGGTCCTCTGAGTTTAAGGTCATAGGCTGCAATCTCAAATCCATCATTACAAGTGTTTAACACTTCGAGTCGCTTTGCTGCCTCATCACTGTCAGAAAGATTCACAAAAATGCAATACCCTTGCTCTTCTCCTCTGCCTATTCGGCCTCTAAGCTGATGAAGCTGTGCTAAGCCGAATCTATCTGCTGAAAGTACCATCATAACTGTAGCGTTAGGTACATTTACACCCACTTCAACGACTGTGGTAGAAATCAAAAGTGAGATTTCATTTTTCTCAAACGCAGCCATTATTTTATTCTTTTCATCGCTTTTCATTTTGCCATGTAATATAGCCGTCTTAATCTCATTATTATAATACTTATCAAGCTCTGTTTTCATCGAGGTAACACTTGGCAGGTTATTTTGATCATTTTCCTCAACCATGGGACATATCAAATAAGCCTGCTCGCCGTTTTTAATCCTCTTTTTAATAAAATCGTAAGCCTTATTTAGATACTGCTCGCCTACCAGAGCATTTTTAATCGGCAGCCTTTTACTTGGCAGATGTTTTATTTGAGATATGCTCATTCCGCTGTAAAGCATAATGGCAAGAGTTCTTGGTATAGGCGTTGCGCTCATTACCAAAACATGTGCAGATGAAGCCTTATCGGATAACGTTTTTCTTTGATTTACTCCAAATCTGTGCTGCTCATCGGTTATTACAAGTGCCAGATTGTTATAATTAACTCCTTCTTGAATAAGTGCATGAGTTCCAATGATTATTGCATTTTCTTTTTCGGCAATAATCTTATACGCCTCTTCTTTTTCTTTTTTCTTCATAGAACCTGTAAGACAAACAAGCGGTATGTCCAGATTATTTTCAGATATAATGCTGCTAAATGTTCTATAATGTTGTCTTGCCAGCACCTCAGTCGGCGCCATAATAACAGACTGATAGCCCTCTTGCGAGGCCGATACCATAGCAAGCAAGGCAACCATTGTCTTTCCGCTTGATACATCGCCTTCTAAAAGTCTTTGCATAACATGCTCAGAAGATAGGTCAAAAAAGATCTCATCTATCACTTTCTTTTGATCATCGGTTAACTCAAACGGCAGATTATTTATGATTTTATCAGCATAGCTTCCCCATTTTATAATATAAGAATTGCTTTCTTTAAAACTATTCTCATTTATTCTTGCTGTCCCTAAACAAAATAGAAAGAATTCATCAAAAGCCAGTCTTTCTAATGACTTTTTTGCATCTTCTTCATTTTGCGGAAAATGCATACCCGATATAGCTCTTTGATAATCATATAGATTATTTCTCTTTAGTATATCAGGGGGCATATAATCATTTGCAAAATCCGCCACACTTAGTGCGCTTCTTACGGCTTTAGCCAAAGTCTTTTGGCTAAGCGATTTGGTTAGCGAATATATGGGAACAGGTTTTGATGAAATACTTATATACTCTTTGTCTTTATATATTTCCGGCTGTGAAATATGTATATTATTATTCTTAAACGTTGCCTTGCCATATAACACATACGTAAAGGATGGTTTAAGTATGCTCCTTATATATGTAGTCCTAAACCAAATAGCCTCAAGCCTTCCTCCATTATATGGAACATTTAATACGACAATAGGCATCTTTGCAGTGCTTTTTATAACCGGAGGCGATACAATCCTGATTCGTATAGCAACTGATGCTTCCTTTTTATTTGTACTTTTAAATTCTTCTACACATTCTGCAAGCGAGACTGCCTTTGGATAGCATTTATAATCGCGCGGAAAATAAAGGAGCATATCACCTATAGTGTATACTCCTAATTTGTTAAATAATTTTGCTGTTTTATCTCCTATTCCTTTGAGATTTTTGATGGATAAATTCCAGTTCATATCTTTATCTGCGCCTCTTATTCAACCGATACGATATAATAATAAATAGGCTGTCCGCCAACTTCTGTCTCAATCTCTAAATCAGAGAACTTATCAGATAATTTAGCTTCGAAATTCTTTGCCATCTCATCTGTAACTTCTTCACCAAAATACACGGTAATAAGCGACATATCTTCATCTACCATCTGAGAAATCATATCAAGCGCAGTCTCATCAAGCTCTTTACCTACTGATAAAATGCCGGCATCTCCTATTCCCATATAGTCGCCCTTTTTGATGTCTTTATCATCAATATTGGTATCTCTTACAGCATATGTAACGCTTCCGGACTTAACCGCCTCAATTTCACTAAGCATATGTGTTTTATTTTCTTCTTTATCAAACTGCTCTGAATAATTTATAATCGCAGCAATTCCCTGAGGGATAGTCTTTGTGGGAATAACTACAATATCCTTGTCCTCGCATAACTGAGCAGCCTGAGTGGCTGCAAGGATAATATTAGAGTTATTAGGAAGAATATATACGGTATCAGCATTAACTTTTTCAATCGCACCAAGAATATCCTCGGTGCTTGGATTCATAGTCTGGCCGCCTTCGATAATATAATCTGCGCCTAAGCTTTTGAATATTTCATTAATTCCGCTTCCTACAGATACACTTATAAAGCCTGACTTCTTGCGCTCTGTATTCTCTTCTTTTTTTGCTCTTCTGTCTTTATTCTCCTTGGCCTGCTTTTTAGCTAATTCTTCTGAGTTTTTTATAAGCCTCTCCTGGTGCTCTTCTCTCATATTATCTATCTTAATTCTGCTAAGAGAGCCAAGTGTTAGAGCCTCTTCAATTGCTTTTCCGGGATTATTGGTATGTACATGAATCTTAATAATCTCGTCGTCCGCAACAACAACTATAGAATCTCCAAGATTTTCGAGGAAATCCTTAAGTTCATTAACTCTGTCATCGCTTACAGGATTATTAAGCACAATAATAAACTCTGTACAATACCCAAACTTTATCTCTTCTTCGGTCTGCGTAGAAATCTTAGTAGGCTTAAGAGAGGGAGTCGTGCCTTCAAATTTGAATTTGGGCTCTTCTCCTGTCAATCCTTCAAGCGCTCCTTTTAAAACAACTACAAGTCCTTGTCCGCCCGAGTCTACCACTCCGGCCTGTTTTAATACAGGAAGCATATCAGGCGTCTTTTCAAGAACCTCTTCGCTTGCCGCAATTACTTCTTTTAAGAAAAGCGCTATATCCTCTGTCTCATGAACCATCTGAACTGCTTTTTCACAGGCTCCTTTTGCCACGGTAAGAATAGTTCCTTCTTTCGGTTTCATAACTGCCTTGTATGCAGTCTCAACAGCTTTTTCAGATGCTTCGGCCAATATAGTTACGTCAAGTTTGTCATAGTTTTCAATTACTCTTGAAAAACCTCTAAGCAGCTGTGATAAGATAACACCCGAATTACCTCTTGCGCCTCTTAGTGATCCTTGAGACATAGCTTTAGCTACTACGCGCATATTAGCATCTTCGCATTCACTTACTTCTCTAGCCGCCGACATAATAGTCATAGACATATTAGTTCCGGTATCACCATCAGGTACCGGAAATACATTAAGTTCATTAATCCATTCTTTATTTGAATCGAGATTCTGTGCTGCTGTTAAAAACATATTTTTGACAGCAGCAGCATCTATCGAATTAATCTCCACCTCTTAGTTCCTCCTCAATCGATAACTCTGACTCCCTCAACATAAATGTTGATTGCGCCAATCTTCATACCGGTAAATTCTTCGACTTTATATTTGACTGTACTTACCAAATTTTCAGCAACAGCATTAATACTAACGCCATAAGAAACAATGACGTGAAAATCAAGCTCAATCTGATTATCATCGGAAAAATTGACACTGATGCCATGATGAAGATAATCTTTTTTAAGGAGCTTAACTATACCGTCTTTAACGTTAACAGCTGCCATACCGACTATTCCAAAGCATTCTACCGCAACAGATCCTGCGTAGGTTGCTATAACCTCGGAATCTATATATATTTGTCCAAGCTTTGTGGACAGTTCACCATTCCTACCCATTTCATTCCCTCCTCATTAGATTAGTCAAATTGCCATATGGCAATATAATTAACTTTGTCACGTAAATAATCACTATAAATTATACCGCTTATGGCACTTATTTTCTACTAATATTTTTTATCTCAGTCGGATAAGACCCCTTCCTCTAAGCGTAGCGAAGGTAGGGGTTATAACAAACTGGTCTCAGTCGGGGTTACCCT
>CAJOPM010000184.1 GCA_905236225.1 uncultured Eubacterium sp. | reverse complement strand
CTAAGTGCTTCTATATGTCCCATTACTCTTAAAAATCCTTCTATATTAGCCTCATCGCGTATCAAATCGATTGCAACCGCCTGAAGATTCGTACATTCTTCTATCAGATTATCTCTTATAAGATTTGCCTTCGCAAGACCTCGTCCAATCTCGTATATAAGATCCTCTCTGTCCCTGGTCATAAAGTGAATCTGATATACATCATCTATTCTGTATCCGTTTGCAAAACTGACTCCATCTATCATAAACTCGTAAGAGATGATCACCTTATCATCATCGTCTTCAGAAAGCGTTACATACTCACCTTCTGAAAACTTTCTCTTGATCTTGATTATCTGAGTTTCAAATATTTCTTCTATTTTTTCGAATTCTCCCGCATCAAGTGAATATAAATTATATTTTCCAAGTGCCTTTGTAACATTGTCAAGAAACTTTCCAACCATAGCAGCATATTCATCCGGGAACGGCGGAAGAGTGAAATACTCTCTTTGCACCTTGCCCCCCTTTAGCGCAGCCATAAGTTCCGTGCATTCAGCTACCGGCTCTATTATAAGACTATCCAGAAAATCTTCTTCTTCCTGATCGATTTCTACAAAAATGTCGTCTTCGTATATCTCATCATCGACTTCTATTTGTATATCAAAAAGGTCTGTAATCTCTTCCATATCGTCAGGATTACCCGAGACTATTAAGAGCTCACATCCCTTTGCAAATCGTCCAACCTTTTCATTGAAAACATATTTGCCAACGCATTTAATATATGAATCGTCATCGCATCTTATAGAATATTTCATAAAAAGATCTGTCAGTGCCTCTATCCCGAGTCTGTTCTCAGTCGGATGAGACGGATCTGCATATATCACACTCTCGTAAATGCGCATATTATTCTCCTTTTACAATTGTACTGATGTTGCTAAGTATTCCGGCTGCAACTTCCGGTTTGTTCATAGAGTAAACATGTATATGTTTTATGCCATGCGCAATAAGATCGATAATCTGGTGGCTTGCATAAATAATTCCTGCCTGCATCATAGCCTGTGGCGATGTTCCGAAATGATCAATTATAGCCATAAATTCTTCGGGAACCTGTGTTTTGGCAAGCTCAAATGATCTTTTCATCTGCTTTGCATTGGTAATCGGCATAATACCTGCTATAAACGGAACGCCAATTCCGGCTTCCCTTGCATTATATAAGAATTGATAATAAATATTGTTGTCAAAAAACATCTGACTGGTCAAAAAATCAACGCCATGATCAACCTTGAATTTGAGGTCTTTTAGCCCTTTGTCTCTTGTAGGTGACTCAGGGTGTCCTTCCGGGTAGCATGCACCACCTATACAAAAATCACCCATCTGTTTAATCTCTTCTATCAGTTCATAAGCATAATGATAGTCATCCGAATGACTTCCGTCTTTTGGAATGTCTCCTCTAAGAGCCATAATATTTTCAAGCCCGTTTTGCTTGTATAGCTCTATCATTTTTCTAACATGCTCTTTTGTAGACGATACGCATGTAAGATGCGGCACTACGCTGATATCGTATTTTTTTTGAATGTCAGATGCAACGCTTAGGGTATACTCGCTCGTACCCCCGCCTGCGCCATATGTCACGCTCATAAAATCAGGTCTAAGCGCTGCAATTTTTTGAGCCGCTTCAAGAACCGATTCCATACTTGCTGAAGTCTTCGGCGGAAATACTTCGAACGATAATGTTACATTTTTTGATTTTAATATATCTGTAATCTTCATATATTTTCCTTAATAGTTAAATGTCTTACTCTGCGTCATCCGAGGTTGTTTCACTTTCTGTAGCAGTGTCAGCCTCATCTGTTGAAGTGGTCTCGCTTTCTGTAGTCGTGTCGGCTTCTTCACTTTCATCTTCGCTCTCATCGACATTAGTAAAGAGGGTATCAAATTTAACCTGCGCCCAGACATCATCATTTAATTCCCATTCAGTTGCCGTCTCATATTCTTCAAGTTTCTCATCATATGCATCGCTTTGCCTCTCGGAAATTATGCTGTCCTTTTTCTCCTGAGTAGCATCTTCGTCATATTCGCTGTCAAGTCTTATTATATAATAGTAATCATCCGTCTCTACAACGTCTGATATCTCGCCTTTTGAAAGCTTATCAGCTGCCTTAAGAACAGCATTATCAAGCGCCACTTCATCCACATCATCTTCTGCGGAGCCGTACGACTGGGTAAGTACATCATATCCTGAATCCTCAGCGGCTTTATCAAAGTCTTTGAGAGCTGCCTTTCTAAAATCTGCTGCAGTATCAGCTAATGCAGCGGCCTCTTCATCGGTGTAATCAACCGTGTTTCCGTCATCATCGGTATAAGAAGTCTTGTTAATTGCCACATAGCTAAACGTTCTTTGTGCAGCCTCTTTATCTGATACATCGGTATCAACCGTTGCATATATAGCATCCTGAACTTTTTGCTGCTGAGTATATAGCCTTAGCATCTGCTCTACATATTCCGTAGTAGCACCAAGCTGCTCTATCGCTTCATCTGAATTGTTCTCCATAAATTCTGCTGCCGCATCCTTGATTGCCGTCTCATCATCTTCAGTAAGCTCAACCTCATACTCTTGCATACCGTCTGCTATAGCATACAGATCATGGATATTTTGCATAACTTCTTCCTTGACCTGATCTTCCATTGTATAGCCGCTGCTCGTAACCTCTGTACTCCACATATCATCTCCGTAATATGACAGGTAATATGAATCATACTGCGACTGCTGATATCTGGCCATAAAATTTGCAAAGCCAAGAGTAATCTCTTCATCACCATATGTTGCCACAACAGCATCAGAATCTATAGAGGATGAACAGCCTGTAAGTAGAGTCCCTGCAGACAAAACTATTGTAAGAATTATTGCACCTAATTTTTTATTAATCATCTTAATATATACTCCTTGTAATATAAAATTATCAGCGGCGCCTAGGCACACTGCTCTGTGTATTATACGCTTAAACTCTTTCTTGTGCAAGGCTAGACTTGCGCTAAATGGAGCAGGGCATCTTGCATTATTTTCGATTATGATGTATAACATAATCTGCAACTCATTTGCGTTTTGTAAAGGTGTGTTTGTTATGAAGAAAGAATACCGTACTAAATGTCGCGATGAAATTCAAAATTTTTTAAGTCGCCACAAAGATAAACGTTTTAGCGCTGCCGAAATTTATGAACAGGTCAAAGAAAAGTGTGCGCGCATCAGCAAAACAACCGTATATCGAAATCTCGACAAACTTACGGAGCAAGGTCTTTTAATAAAGGCCAAAAGTTCCAATGATGACAGATGTTACTATCAATGCGTAACCGATAAATATGAATGTGAAAAACATCTTCATATGCAATGCACTAAATGCGGCAGGATTTATCACTTGGACTGCGAGTTTATGTGCAAATTCTATAAGCATATATTAGATAGTCATTCATTTAACCTGGACCTCAAGAATTCAGTACTTACAGGAACCTGCGTATCCTGTTCAAAATAACCGGGAGATATTATGTCATATATAAATGTAAAAGATCTTTGCGTAGGATACGAGAGCAAAACCGTAGCAAGCGGCATTAATTTTGCCGTAAACCCGGGTGACTATTTATGCATCTTAGGTGAAAACGGCGGCGGCAAATCCACGCTTATGAAAACATTATTAGGACTCTTAAGCCCCATAAGCGGCAGCATAGAGTTTGGCGATGGGCTAAAAAGCTATGAGACAGGCTATTTGCCTCAATCAAGCCAAATTCAAAAAGACTTCCCCGCATCAGTAAGGGAAATTGTCTTATCGGGGACGCTTTGCACAATAAAAGGCGGCTTTTTTTATAAAAAGAAACAACAGGAAATAGCTGCATATAATATGAAGCGAATGGATGTTTACAATCTCAGACGCAAAAGCTTTGCGAATCTCTCAGGAGGTCAGCAGCAAAGAGTGTTGCTCGCAAGAACTCTTTGCGCAGCCAAAAAACTTATTTTGCTCGATGAACCCGTTACCGGACTTGACCCGAAAGTCACTTTGGATTTTTATGATGTAATTAAGTCACTTAATGAAGAGGGCATCAGCATTATTATGATTTCACACGATTTGAAGGCTTCCATGAAATATGCCAGCCACATCCTTCATTTAAACAAGAAACAATTGTTTTTCGGCACAAAATCAGAATATGAAAACAGCCATATCTACAGTGTATTTGAGCAGGAGGAGACAGTCTATGAATGATGCACTATACACGCTTTCCTATTATATGACATTTCCGTTTGTGCGCTACGCTTTGATAGTCGGCGCACTTATTGCCTTATGCTCTTCACTTCTCGGCGTAACGCTGATATTAAAGCGTTACTCTTTTATAGGAGACGGACTTAGCCATGTTGCCTTTGGTGCGCTTGCAGTATCTACAATATTAAAGCTTTCAAGCAACACTATTTTGACTCTTCCGATCACCTTAGTGTGTGCAATCCTTTTGCTTCGCGCCGGCAATTCCTCAAAAATAAAAGGAGATGCCGCTATAGCCATGCTATCTGTGACATCTCTTGCTGTCGGTTATTTTCTTATGAACGTGTTTTCTACATCTTCAAATGTTTCCGGAGATGTGTGCAGCACGCTCTTTGGATCCACCTCTATTCTGACGCTTACCCAGACGGAGGTTTTAATCTGCATCATATGCGCCTCTGCGGTAATAGTGCTTTATGTACTGTTTTACAACAGAATATTCTCGGTAACATTTGATGAAGATTTCGCTGTTGCCACCGGCACATCTGCCGGCAGGATCAACACGCTTATCGCCATTATGATTGCTGTGGTAATCGTAATCGGAATGACTTTGGTAGGCTCATTGCTTATATCAGCTCTTATTATATTTCCGGCCCTGGCTGCAATGCGCTTATTTAAGAGTTTTAGAGCTGTTGTAATATGCTCGGCAATTTCCTCTGTCTTATGTACGCTTATCGGAATGCTGATTTCAATTCTTGCATCTACTCCGGTAGGCGCAACTATAGTTATCTCGCAGCTCGTATTATTCTTTGTGTTTGCTCTTATCGGAAAGTTTGTCAGAAAATAATTTTAGCTGCTGCCTTCTTTTTTGCGCCTTTTGTCTCTTCTGTTTGTCTCATTGGCATATCTTCGCATCTTGCGCGCAAGTGAAGGTGTGAGCATTTTATCATCGAGCCTGTAACGCCAATTAAGTCCTCCAAGTGTAGATGGGATATTGACCCTGGCATAATCATCAAGCTCCAAATAATCCTGCATAGGTATAATCGCAGTATCGCATTTTGTCTCCAGGGCACACCTTATAAGCGCCCATATTTTGTTCTTTCTCGGTGTAATGTTCACATGCCTGTTTACATGCTCTTTAAGCTCATCATCAAGCCCCTCATACCACGATCTTAATGTCTGGTTATCATGAGTTCCGGTATATACCACTGCATGTTTGGGAAAATTCTTTGGAAGGTCCTCTTCTTTTTGCGGATTTGAAAATGAAAACTCGATAACTTTCATTCCCGGATATCCACTATCCGAAAGCAGCTTTTCAACCTCCCAAGTCTTAAAGCCTAAATCTTCCGCAATTATATTTCCATCCCCTACAATTTGCTTCATAACATCAAAGAATTCGTTTCCGGGACCTTTTAGCCATTCTCCGCCCTTCGCATTCTCATCTCCGTAAGGAATGGCATAGTATGACTCAAATCCCCTAAAATGATCGATTCTTAGTATATCGTACATATTAAGAGAATGCTTCATTCGCCTGCTCCACCACAGATAACTCGTAAGACGGTGATAATCCCAGCAATACAGCGGATTTCCCCACAGCTGTCCATTCTCGGAAAAATCATCTGGCGGGCACCCGGCAACTTTATCGGGATATCCGTTTTCATCGAGCAAAAACAGCTCAGGATGGCTCCACGTATCAGCGCTATCATAGGCAACATATATCGGCAGATCTCCAATAATCAAAATTCCGTTGTCATTGGCATATTTCTTGAGCTTATGCCATTGCTCAAAAAATATATATTGTACAAACTCATAAAATCTAATCTGCTCCGCACTCCTATCAAGAACTTCTTGTATTGCAACAGGCGTGCGGCATCTTATACCTTCATCCCATTCTATAAATGGGATTCCGCCGCACTCATCCTTTATGGCACTATATATGGCATAATCCATCAGCCACCCGAAATTCCTTCTGTTAAATTTCTCAAATTTCTTTCTATCGTCATCATATAACGAAGATGACCATTTGCCTGTCGTCTCTAAGGCAAACGGACTATTCCTGTATGCTGTGCGCAGCATCTTAAAACGCTCTATATATATCTTGTCATAGTCCACATATCCATAATCCCCTCCAAACTCGTATTCCTTAAGCGAGTCCGATGTAATGTAGCCTGCATCAACCAGGCTGTCAGGATCAATAAAATACGGATTGCCCGCAAATGTAGAACACGACTGATATGGCGAATCGCCGTATCCGGTCTGAACAAGCGGAAGTATCTGCCAATACGTCTGTCCGGCTTTTTTCAAAAAATCTACAAATTCATATGCTTCCTTTGAGAAGCAACCTATTCCATACTTTGAAGGCAGAGAAGCAATTGGAAGTAACACGCCGCATCTTCTTTCCATGTCGCTCCTCCTTTCTACATCATCTTTATACTCTATTTTACTACATTAGCCTTTTTGTGCTATAATTGTCAAGGTTCGCTCTGCGAACCAATCACCGCTTTTAAGACGGTATGAAAGAAAGGGTTTAGGTATACTTACATATGGGGAAGCAAACCGATTTAACCGCAGAGATGAAGTACCAGCTTCGTCTCCCCATCGGTCTTATAATTATATTTGTCATATTTAATGTAGCTATCTATTTTTGCGATACCACATCAGGAGCTTTGCTTAGCTGTGGAATTGCTATCTATCTTGCTGTCATAATTCCATCTTATTTTACAGCCAAAAAAAGACTCCTTAGCAGTCTTATTGATTTTGCTACGCATTACGGAACCGTACAAAAGAGAATCTTAGATGAATTTTCCGTTCCTTACGCTCTTTTAGACGACTGCGGCAAGGTCTTATGGATGAACCGCGAATTTGAAGCAATCAGCAAAAAGGATAAGACTTATCACAAATCAATCAACGGCATTATATCTTCTATCACCAAAGAATGGCTTCAAAAGCAAAATGTCGTTACCATGGATCAGCATATCACCTTAGATAAAAGAGAATATCTTGCCAAGTTTAAGAAAATATATATCAACGAACTGATTCCGCCGGGCGATGCAATCCCAGAGGAAATCCAGGACGACTATATGATAAGCATTTGCATGTTTGATGAGACCGATCTTAATTCCTACATTAGGAAGAATCGTCAGCAAAGGCTTGTGACGGCACTTGTATATATTGATAATTATGAAGAACTTATGGAAAGCGTTGAAGATATGAAGACCTCAATGCTCTCCGCTCTTGTTACAAGAAGAATCTCTAAGTATTTTTCGGCTGCGGATGCAATCATCAAGCAAACAGACAAAGACAAATTCTTCATTATATTTAAATATGAATACCTTCAGAAATTTATAGATGATAATTTCTCTATTATAGAAGAAATCAAGCGTATCAAGATGGGTAACGAGATGGCTATTACTCTTAGTATCGGCATCGGCGTTAACGACGGTACATATGTGCAGAATGCATCATACAGCAGAACCGCAATCGATCTTGCTTTAGGCCGCGGCGGCGACCAGGTTGTAATTAAGGATAAGGAAGACATCTCTTACTACGGTGGCAAGACCCAGCAGGTTGAGAAGAACACCAGAGTCAAAGCCAGAGTTAAGGCACACGCCCTAAGAGAACTTATGAGCAGCGGCTCTAACATTCTTATTATGGGGCACAAGCTTGGCGATGTGGACTCTTTCGGCGCAGCTATCGGAATATTTTGTGCCGCAAGAACTCTCGATAAGAAAGCGCAGATTGTTATCGAAGACGTAACCGCAGCGCTTCGCCCCTTTAAACAATTCTTCACCAGCGAGAACGGTTATCCTGAAGATATGTTCTTAAACAGAGAACAGGCAATTGAAAGATGCGACTCAAATACTATTCTTATAGTAGTTGATACCAACAGAGCCGGACACGTAGAATGCGAAGCCCTGCTTTCAAAAACCAATACCATAGTTGTATTTGACCATCACAGAAGAAGTAAAAACGATATAGAAGGGGCAGTACTCTCTTACATAGAAAGCTATGCATCTTCAACCTGCGAAATGGTTGCCGAGATGCTAAGATATATTTCCGAAGATATCAAACTCGATACACTGGTTGCTGATACAATGTATGCCGGCATCTTGATTGATACTAACAACTTTGTCACCAAAACCGGTGTCAGAACCTTTGAGGCTGCTGCATATCTTAAAAGATGCGGCGCTGATGTCAATTATGTGCGCAAGCTTCTTCGAAATGATATCACCTCGTACAAAGCGCGCGCAGAGGCTGTCAGAACAGCTGAGGTTTATAAAGGTGTGTTTGCCATAGCCCAGTGTCCGTCGGAAGGTCTTGAGAGTCCTACTGTAGTAGGCGCTCAGGCTGCTAATGAGTTGCTCAATATTATCGGCATCAAAGCATCTTTTGTTTTGACATCTTATATGGACAAAATATTCATTTCTTCGAGATCAATTGATGAAATTAATGTTCAGCTGATTATGGAGCGCATGGGCGGGGGCGGTCATCTGTCCGTTGCCGGAGCTCAGCTTAAAGATGCCACGCTTCAGGAAGCGCGCGCAATGCTTACCGAAACTATTGATAAACTTATAGAAGAACAACAGATTCAAATATAGGAGGCAACAAATGGAAGTCATATTATTAAATGATGTAAAATCTCTCGGCAAAAAGGGCGACCTTGTAAAGGTTTCAGATCCCTATGCCAGAAACCAGCTAATTCCAAAGGGCCTTGCCATGGAGGCTACCGCAAAAGCAAGAAACGATCTTAAACTCCAACAGAAGAATAAAGAAAAACAAGATAAACAGCACTACGAAGATGCGCTTGCTCTCAAAGAAAAGCTTAAAGATATTACGATTGAAATCAAGATGCAATCGGGAACAAGCGGCAGAGCATTCGGCTCTGTTTCTACTAAAGAGATTGCGCAGCAGGCAAAAATCCAGCATGATCTTACGCTCGATAAGAAGAAGATGGCATTAGCAGAGCCTCTTAATACTTTTGGCATGCATAGTGTCGATATCAAACTGCACCCAAAAGTATGCGCGCAAATCAACGTCCATATTTCAGAAAAGTAAGGAGATAGCCATGGATGAGGCTTTAATCAGAAAAGAACTACCACAGGATTTTAAGGCCGAGCAGTCGGTTATCGGTTCTATGCTTATGGACAAGGATGCTGTTATTACTGTATCCGAAATACTTACCGGAGAGGATTTTTACCAAAAAACCTTCGGTATAATATTTGACAACATTGTTGAGATGACCAATGAAAATATTCCCGTAGACCTTGTCACCTTGCAAAACCATTTAAAAACCAAGGATGTGCCGGATGAAGTAAGCTCTATGTCTTATATACGTGAGATACTCTCTGCCGTTCCCACTTCGGCAAACGCCAAGGCATATGCCGAAATAGTCAGAGAAAAAGCCGTCCTAAGACGTCTTATCAAAGCTTCGGATGAAATTTCGGCGGCCTGTTATCAGGCAAAGGCGCCGCTCCTTGATATTCTTGATATGACGGAGAAGAATATTTTTCAGCTCCTTAATACGGGTAATGATTCCAATTACACCCCGGTTAAGGAAATTGTCCTTAATACTCTTCGCCGAATAGAACAGCTTTCAAGGCAGACAGGTAGTATCACGGGTATAGCAACGGGCTTTACTGATTTGGACAACGCTCTTTCAGGTCTTCAAAACTCGGACTTAATATTGCTTGCAGCGCGTCCTTCTATGGGCAAGACAGCCCTTGCGCTTAATATTGCGCAGCACGTTGCATTTCACTCAAATATACCTACCGCCATATTCAGCCTGGAAATGTCAAAAGAACAGCTTATGAACAGATTGTTTGCAATGGAAGCCAGGCTCGATGCTCAAGCTCTAAGAACCGGTAATTTGACGCATGATCAGTGGCGTGCGCTTACTGCAGGCGCTCAGGATATCGCCAATTCAAATCTTATAATAGATGACACCGGCGCTATTACCATTCCTCTTATGCGTTCTAAATGCAGACGTTTTAAATTAGAGCACAATTTAGGTCTTATAATAATCGACTACCTGCAATTAATGCAGGGGGATGGACATACAGATTCCAGGCAGCAACAAATATCAGACATATCGCGTTCTTTAAAGGCTCTTGCAAGAGAACTTGACGTTCCGATTATAGCGCTCTCTCAGCTATCACGTGCAGTTGAGCAGCGCCCCGATCACAGACCCATGCTCTCAGACCTTAGAGAATCCGGTGCAATCGAGCAAGATGCCGATGTCGTTTTATTTATCTACCGTGATGACTATTACCATCCCGACACTGAAGATAAAGGCATTGCCGAAGTTATAATTGCCAAGCAAAGAAACGGCCCTGTCGGCACCAAACGTCTTTTATGGCTGCCTAATTACACTAAATTTGCAAACCTTGAACCTGAAAGAGGCCGCTAGTATAGTGCCAAGTCTTTCGAGAAAGACTTGAATGCAAAGGGGAAATTATGAGTAGAATTCTTATAGTTGATGATGAGGCTATGATTCGTGAAGCAATCCGCGAATATGCCCTGGCCTATGGCTACGATGTCGTTGAAGCCGAAAACGGCGTTGCGGCGATTGAATGTTGCCAAGATCAGGATTTCGATGTAATAATTATGGATCTTATGATGCCGGGAATAGACGGCTTTACGGCATATGAGAAGATTAAAAAAACAAAGGACATACCTGTGCTTGTTTTGTCTGCAAGAGGCGAGGAATATGACAAATTGTACGGGTTTAGTCTTGGAATTGATGATTATATGGTAAAACCATTTTCACCCAAAGAGCTTATGGCCAGAATCAACGTCATCATCACTCGCAATAACAAATCGTCAAAAGATGAATCCGGCAGCACTTCAGATGAAGATCCTATTATCTCGTTTCCTCATCTTACCATACACAAAGACCAGTACAGTGTATATGTTGACGGCAAGAAGCTTGATAATTTAACGCGTAAAGAATACGAACTTTTGACATTTATGGCTCAGCATCCTCAGATTGTTTTTTCAAGAGGTCAGCTTCTTAATAATATTTGGGGCTACGACTATGTAGGAGACGGACGAACTGTTGATACTCATATTAAGATGCTTCGTCAATCTCTGGGCATTTGCAGAGATTACATTGTGACCGCACGCGGTATAGGATACAAATTCGATGCAGGAGAATAATTTATTTACAAAAAAAGCAGGGGGAAAGATGCCCCCTATAAATAACGGGCGCCATAAATCAACAAAACGCGCTCTTCATATGCGTCTTTATTGGATGCTCATATCTCTTACCGCATTTATAATATTTATCATAGCTTTGGTTTTACTTCTTTCTCTTAGCTCTATGCTATACGAAACCACAAAATCCAAACTTCAGGAGACTGCGCGTTCAATTTCCACAACATACGGCAGCGCTGTTTTTGAAAACTCCATTCGAGTTGCGCTTCATTCCGGAGAATTTTCCGTAAGAGTCATAACCGAAGAAGGCACTATATTAATAGATCCGTCTGATTTGAGTGTTTATGACGACTGGCCGACGGTTAATTACGACATATCACAGATTGTCTCGAGCCTTGATGAGAGTGATGGAAATTTTGTCATCAATCTAAAAGATGAAAATGAGCATACCTGGGTACTTTACGGTCAGCTTATTGCCATGCATGATAACGTACGCGAAATTCTACTTGTAACTACCGCTGCAACAAAAGAGCAATCCCAGCTTAGAGACCTTACCACGCGTCTTTTGGAGATAGTCGGTGTGATATTGATTTTTGCATTTTTTCTATGCCGCTTTTTGGTAAAGATATTTTTCAGGCCGATTGATGATATCACCAAACAGGCAAAACTCTTGTCTACGGGCGACTATAGCGTAGTGTTTCCCGAAAGCGGCTATACGGAACTTGATACTCTCTCAGACCTTATGAATCAATCTGTAGAACACTTTGCCGAGTACGAAGAGATGCGCCGTGAAATGGTTGCTAACCTTTCTCACGATCTTAGAACCCCGCTTACCATGATTAAAGCTTATGCTGAAATGATTCAAAACATCTCAGGCGATAACCCTGCAAAGCGAAATGCTCACCTGGACGTAATCATTTCCCAGTCCGATAAGCTCTCCGAATTTGTAAATGCAACTTTGGATCTTGCTAAGCTTCAGGCCGGCAGACAAGAACTTAGGTTTAGCGATTTTGATCTATCGCTTCTCGCCGGCGAATATGTCAAATCTATAGAAGAAGTATCTGATAAAGACAAATACAGCTTTTACTACCATTGCGATGACGACTGCTATATCAATGCCGATAAAGATCGCATAGAACAACTGATGTCAAATCTTATATCTAATGCTATGAAATACGGCGGTGGAACCATAGAAGTATCCGTAAGTAAAAGCTCTAACAGAGTTCTTTTGGAAATCAAAGATAACGGCGGTAAAATCCCCACAGACAAGGTTCATATGATATGGAATAAATACTATCGCATCAATCCTTTTGACAAAGATGCCGCAAGCTCGGGCGTAGGTTTATCTATAGTTAAGGAGATTGCAGATCTTCACAAGAGCGAATACGGCGTAGATATAGAAGAAAATCAATATACCAGGTTTTGGTTTTATTTTACAGCCAACAACCGCTAATCATCTGTTCATCATCCCCTCTTTTCGAGGGGATTTTCTTAATATTTCACATAAATTTCACAAGGATTTTAAACCCATCACACAAAGAAATATTAATTTTTTATAAACAAAAGGTAAATATTAAATTTTGTTTGTTAATTTTTACTAAAGTTTAGAGAGAGGAGGATAGCTATGGGGATATTAGTGGCTGATAAAGTGTGCAAAAACTTCGGCGGTGTCAAAGCTTTAATAGATGTAGATCTTGATGTTAAGCAAGGCACAGTTCACGGGCTTATCGGACCTAACGGCTCCGGAAAGACCACTACCTACAATGTAATCACCGGAGTGTTTGCCCCCACCAGTGGGACTATCACTTTTGACGGTCAGGATATTACCGGCTTGGCGGCACATGAAGTGGCCAGATGCGGAATCAGCAGAACCTTTCAGACGCCAAAAATTATGCCCAGGATGAGCGTGCTTGATAATGCAATGAGCGGATTTTTCTGCAAGACCAAAACCGATTTAATAGGGACATTCTTGCATGCGCCATTTGGCAAATCAAAACAGGAAAAGGAAATTGCTGAAAAAGCAATGGAAAATCTTCGTTTTGTAGGACTTGAAAAATCTTACGACAGATGGGCCGGTGATATTGCATGGGCTGATCAGCATCTTCTGCAGATAGCAAGAGCTATGGCAATGGAGCCAAAACTTTTGCTTCTCGATGAGCCAACCGCAGGTATGGGCGCTGAGGAATCGGAGTTTATGCAGCAAATTATTTTCAAACTGAAAAAACGCGGCACCACTATTATGCTTATTGCTCATGATGTAAAGCTGGTCACCAAAGTATCAGATGTAGTAACCGCAATTGAGTTCGGCGTCAAAATCGCCGAGGGCCTGCCTGAAGAAGTTCAGCGGGATCCGAAAGTATTGGAGGCATATCTTGGAACAGACTAATATGATTAAAGTAGAAGATTTAAGTGTATATTATGGTCCGATTTGTGCTATCAAAAAGGTTGATCTTACAGTCAACAAAGGTGAGATCGTCGCTCTTATCGGATCTAACGGAGCAGGAAAATCAACCCTTATCAACTGTATTTTGGGGCTTCAAAAAGCTAAGAGAGGCAAGGTTATATTTGATGGCAAGGACATCACTAACCTCAGCACCGATAAGGTTATAAAAAGCGGTATATCGGTTGTCCCGGAAGGCAGGGGTATGCTTGCAAACCTTACCGTGCTTGAAAACCTTCAGCTTGGCACATTTCACAATGGCGGCGCATTTTCAAAAAACATCCAGAGTATCTATGACAGATTTCCTATTTTGTATGACCGCAGAAGCCAGCTTGCAGGAACCCTCTCGGGAGGCGAACAGCAGATGCTTGCCATAAGCAGAGCTATAATAGGAGATCCCAAGCTGGTTCTTCTTGATGAGCCGTCACTGGCACTTTCTCCCGCCTACGTCGATAAAATCTTTAAGATTTTGGTTGAACTTAGAGATGAAGGTCTGACTATACTCTTATCAGAGCAAAATGCCAGAAAATCTCTTCAGTACTCTGACAGAGGATACGTACTTGATATGGGCGAGACAATAATGAACGGACGCTCTGATGAGCTGATTAATGATCCTAAGGTTATAAGTGCTTATTTGGGAGGAGATTGATATGTATAAATATATCCGGAAAGGAGTGGTTAAATAATGCAGGGCTTTATCGCACAGGTCATCACAGGACTTGCTACAGGAGCCATATATGCTCTTTTGGTTCTTGCAATGAATGTTATGGTGCTTGTCAGAGATATAGTGCATCAGGGTTTTGCAAACATCTGCATGGTTACCATGGCTGTCGGCTGGATTGTCCTAAATCACAGCGGCGAAAACGTAGTACTTTCAGTTATTGTTATGTTTATAGTCGGAACGGCGCTAACCGCCGCGACAGAGCCACTATTTAGACCTTTGTGTAAAAGAGGTGCAACGCTTGAGACTATCGTTCTTGCGATGGGCGTTGGTATAATATGCACCGAGGTAATGTCACAGTTTGTAAACAACGGCGGTAATTTTGCTTATCCCGAGTCAATGAGAGGCGGCGGTGCCACTCTTACAATCGGACTGATACGCCTGTCGGTTGCTAATATTGTTACACTAATCTTAGCTGTAGTTGTTGCGATTATATTGATGCGTGTTATGTATCATACTCAAACAGGTCGCTCAATGAGAGCTATGAGCCAAAACCTTCGCGTATCTCAGATGCTCGGTATACCATTTGGAAAGACCGGTATTATAGGATTCGCGATATCCGGTATCCTTGCCGGCGTCATTTCACTGATGCTGATTATGACCATCGGTACAAACGGACCGTCTTTAGGTGATACATTCGGCACTAAAGCCGTGGTGCTGATGCTGTTTGCCGGAATGGGCAATCTTAAGGGAGGACTTTTTTCTTGTCTGCTTATGGGACTTGTAGAATCTCTTGCCTTAGCATACCTCCCCGGCAGCTGGACAGAGGTTATATTCTACGGAATTATGATGGCAATAATCATTTGGAAACCGGACGGACTGTTCGGAAGCAACAAATAAGAAAGGAGGTATGTATAAATGTCGACACAAGCATCGTATTTTTTAATTTTTGTATGCGTATATTTAATAATGACATGGGCTGCATACGTTCCTTTTAAGGCGGGCCTTTTATACAACGGTACAGTCTACTGTATGTGTATAGGCGGCTATGCTACGGCTTATGCTTCAGCTAAGCTTTCGCTTCCGTTTGGGATATGTATGCTTATTTCCATAATTATTTCGGGACTTTTGGGATTTCTGCCTGCACTGGGCTTTTCAAGAACCAAAGGAATTGTTACCGCTGTATCTTCCATGGCGCTGATTTTTATTATACAATCGGTAGTAAGAAACATTCCGTTTCTCGGAGGTGCCAGGGGTATTGCAGGAGTAAAAAAAGTTGATAACCTGGTTGTCTATGCCATCATTATTACAGTGATAATCGGAATATTCCTATGGCGATTTGAAAAATCACGCTTTGGCCGTGCATTCGAAAGCATTGAAACAGATCAGGATATGGCAAGAACGCTGGGAATAAATGTTAAATGGATGACTGTCCTGGGACTGACTCTAACTTCTGTTCTTGCCGGAATCGCAGGAAGCATTTATGCTTTCCAGATGCGTATTGTATATCCTGAGACATTTGGATTTTCCATGCTTCTAAATATCATGACCATGATGTTCGTCGGCGGAAGATATACTCAGTTTGGTATGATTATATCGGTGCCTATTCTTTGGGGGCTTAATAAATGGATACCAAGCTCGCTTGCTATCTACGCTCAGATTATATACGGTGTAATCCTTATCATCGTACTTATGGCATTCCCCGAAGGACTTATCACAAGAAATATGTTAAAGAAACTCAAAAACCTTTTCGTTAAGAAAAAGGCCATTGAAACGATAGCTAAATAATTTTACAT
>CAJOPM010000183.1 GCA_905236225.1 uncultured Eubacterium sp. | reverse complement strand
GGTCAAATGTGGCATCTGATTGTGCAGATGAAAAGAGAATAAAGATAAGAATAGTCATAAACATATGTATTGCGGCTATCGTTTTTTCGGCGTGGGCTGATATGTTTATCAGCAATAAGAGCGGAGTATTTTTATCCAGAGGAATTACTTAGAAAATCAGGCAGTTGATAATTTGCGTTGATAAGAAAGGGCAAATCAATGAAAACAGATGATGATAAGATTATACTTAGCAGATTTTTAGATCTTAGAGACAGAGCGCATGATACATATTCATTTTGGTATTCGCAGTTTCACTCTTTGCATCAAGCTTCTTTGGCCTATAGTGCGGCGCAAGATAACGAGATTAAGCTGTATGGAGGATATGAAGGCTGCGAGCGGGTGATAGTGCGCTTTGGGGATGAAAGATTGATATCCTATGAAGAAGAATTCCCTATAACACTTATTGTAATAAGACCTAAAGCACCTAAATTTGCAGACAAGCTTACACATAGAGATTATTTGGGAGCCATACTAAATCTTGGTATAGACAGGAGCATGATCGGAGATATTATAGTAAAAGATAATATAGCTTATGTCTTTGCGTTAGATACGATAGCCAATTTTATAGTCGATTCGCTTAGCAGGGTAAAACATACCAGTATAGTAAGCGAAATATCAAAAGATATTCCCAAGGAGGCAAGGGTATCTTTAAAGCCATGCGAGATTACTGTCTCCTCCGAGCGCCTTGATGCAATAATAGCAAAGTTATTTCACCTATCCAGAAATGATGCCAGGTCTTTGTTTATGAAAGAGGCGGTTTTTGCAGATGGAAAAGCTGTTGTAAATGCGGCAAAGATTCCGGCAGATGATACGGTAATCTCCGTAAGAGGATACGGTAAATTTATATTCAGAGGGATGATAAGCGAGACGAGAAAGAAAAGGATCAGAGTATTGGTCGAGGTTTATAGCTAAACGCAGTGTTACTGCGTTCATGACAAATGTCTGCTTTACAAAAAATAAATCAAGCCGATATATATATTAGATAACGATAAATGTATGCTTTTACGGATAGTGGTTCTACATGGAGGTGGATTATTATGGCAAGCATTTATAGTACAAATAGTCTAAATAATATCTTTCATAATAATAAAAGCACAAACGCTCTTAGTACCGGGAAAATCCTGGCATCATCCAATGCGGGCACTAATAATTATGCCCCATCATTTAAAAAGACATCACCGGATACGCAAAAGAGACAGCTTCTAAGAAAGTTAATGTCGCCTGAAAGTAAAAACAATATAAGGGAATATTATGTAGAAAGCACAGCGAATGAATCGGGGCAGGATGTGCAAGATACTTCAGAAGAAAATCAGCAAAAAAGAAATTACAATATACAAAATAATATAGGCGTCTCTTATGTGGAAAGAGAGTATGGTATGGCTGTGCAATCTGCAAAGCAGACAACAGATCAGGAGTCTCTCCTTAAGAAAAAAGTTAATTATAACTACAAAGAAGTTGCATCAAAAATACAGCGCGCAAAGACTTCAATCAGCGCTTCACAGGCGGTAAGCGCTGCTAAAAGAAAGATATCGGAACTTAAGAGAAAAATAGCGTTAGGAGATTCAGATAAAGAAGAATTAGAAATAGCTCTAACACACGCTAAGAAAATGGAAACAATTGCCTTAAGGAAAAAGCATCATCTTGAAATGGAGGAGATGATATCACACACAATAAAGACGGATGAGCATAATGAACGCAATAAGGAGGCAATAGATAAATTTAAAGATAGTCTGATTGAACAACAAAAAGAGAGCATACAACATGCACAGGACGAAATAGATGCGAAAAGAGATGAGACAAAGGAATATATCAAAGAGGAATACCTTGAAAAAGAGATAATATCCGAAGAGATGTATGATAGGATATCGCAGATGATCGATGAGCTTTCGCAAGACGAGTTTGAGGCTTATGAAGAATTAATGAGTTTTTTAGATGAGATGCAGATTTTAGATCCGCACATGAGCAAGGAACATTTCGAAGAGATTAAGAAAAAACACAGATCATCTGAAAATAAAGAAATGGTTAAAGCAGACATGCAGTATCTAAAAGATATGATAAAACATCAGCAGCAATCAGGCACCGGCGTTTTATCGCAGGGTTTGGGAATTGCGGCTTCGCCCGCCGCGACGCAAGGTGCGCAGTTGATAAACGAAGCAGCGCAGATTGTCGCAACAGGAGCGATAGATGTTGGAGTGTAAACGCAGTATTTCTGCGTTCATAAGAAAGTAGAAAAGCGAGTTTAGAAAGTTCGCTTTATGAAGAGCCCTATAAAAGAGGGCTTTTCTTATTAAAAAAGAATTAGCACTCACCTCTTGACAGTGCTAACAACAGGGTGTATATTATGGGTGTGAAAGGTTATATCTCAGACGAGATGACCCCCGCCTCTAAGCAAAGCGTAGGCGGGGGAGAGAGATTTGAAATGAAGGGAGGTACCTATATGAATATCTCAAAATTTACACAAAAGTCAGTAGAAGCCGTACAAGATATTGAAAAACTTGCTTACGAATACGGTAATCAGGAAATAGAACAAGAGCATTTATTATATGCATTATTGACTCAGCAGGATGGCTTGATTCCTCGCTTGATGGAAAAGATGCAAATCGATAAATCCATGATAGAACAGGATGCCCAAAATGCAATTGAAAAAAGGGTGAAAGTAAGTGGCGGCCAGGTTTATATCGGCCAAAAGCTCAATAAGGTTCTGCTTGGCGCTGAGGATGAGGCAAAGAGAATGGGGGATGAATATGTATCGGTGGAGCATATTTTTCTGGCCATGATTAAGTATCCCAACAGTGCCATAAAAGATATTTTTAAGCAATATGGTATAAGCCGCGATTCTTTTTTGGAAGCACTTATGCAGGTAAGGGGCAATCAGAAGGTGACATCCGATAACCCTGAAGATACTTACGATACTCTGGAAAAATACGGATACGATATGGTGCAAAGAGCCAGGGATCAAAAGCTTGATCCGGTAATCGGACGTGATAGCGAAATCAGAAACGTAGTCAGAATTCTTTCAAGAAAGACAAAAAACAATCCGGTACTGATTGGTGAGCCGGGTGTTGGCAAGACAGCCGTTGTGGAAGGATTGGCGCAGCGAATTGTAAAAGGCGATGTGCCACAGACATTAAAAGATAAAAAATTATTTGCACTTGATATGGGAGCACTGCTTGCGGGAGCGAAGTATAGAGGCGAATTTGAAGAGCGTCTTAAAGCAGTGCTTGATGAGGTTAAAGCAAGCGACGGACAGATTATATTATTTATCGATGAGCTTCACACCATAGTTGGCGCAGGCAAGACGGATGGAGCGCTTGATGCCGGCAATATGCTAAAGCCAATGCTTGCAAGAGGTGAGCTTCACTGTATAGGAGCTACGACGCTTGACGAATACAGAGAATATGTAGAAAAAGATGCAGCGCTTGAGAGACGTTTTCAGCCGGTAATGGTAGAAGAGCCCAGCGTGGAAGATACTATTTCCATACTTAGAGGACTAAAGGAAAGATATGAAGTATTTCACGGGGTTAAGATAGCAGACAGTGCGTTAGTATCGGCAGCTACATTATCCAACAGATATATATCGGACAGATTCCTGCCTGATAAAGCGATTGATCTCGTCGATGAGGCATGTGCTCTTATTAAGACAGAACTTGACTCTATGCCTACTGAACTTGATGAGATGAACAGAAAGATTATACAGATGCAGATAGAAGAGACTGCGCTAAAAAAAGAAAGCGACAGGCTAAGTCAGGACAGACTTTTAGGCTTGCAAAAAGAACTTGCAGAATACAGAGATGAATTTGCAACCAAAAAAGCACAGTGGGACAATGAAAAACAGTCAGTAGAAGTGCTTCAAAATCTTAGAAAAGAACAGGAAAATATAAAAAAAGAAATAGCTTTAGCTCAGCAAAATTACGACTTGGAAAAAGCAGCACAGCTCCAGTACGGACAGCTGCCTGAAATTGAGGATAAGATAAAGCAAGAAGAAGCAAGAGTAAGAGAGCAAGAGCGCACACTTGTGCATGAGAATGTCAGCAATGAAGAAATTGAAAGAATTGTATCGAGATGGACAGGTATTCCGGTTGCCAAGCTTAATGCCAGTGAGCGTAACAAGACACTGCATCTTGCAGATGAACTTCATAAAAGAGTTATAGGACAAGACGACGGTGTAAGAAGAGTAACGGATGCCATAATTCGATCAAAGGCCGGAATAAAAGACCCGAGGAGACCTATAGGATCATTTTTATTCTTAGGACCTACAGGAGTCGGCAAGACCGAGCTTGCAAAAGCGCTCGCATATAATCTTTTCGATGATGATAACAATATGGTTAGAATAGATATGAGCGAATATATGGAGAAATATTCGGTATCCAGACTTATCGGGGCACCTCCGGGATATGTGGGATATGAAGAAGGCGGTCAGCTTACCGAAGCTGTCAGAAGAAAACCATATAGTGTCATCTTGTTTGACGAGGTTGAAAAAGCGCATCCTGATGTGTTTAATGTTTTGCTTCAGGTATTAGATGATGGAAGGATAACAGACTCTCAGGGAAGAACGGTAGATTTTAAAAATACAATACTTATTATGACATCAAACTTAGGCTCGCAATATTTGCTTGATGGAATAGATTCGCAAGGCAACATTACGGGGGAGGCATCCGATGCAGTATCTGAGGAGTTAAAACGCTCATTTAGACCTGAATTTCTTAACAGGCTTGATGAGATAGTTATGTTTAAACCACTTAGCAAGGATGATATTTCAAGAATAATATCACTGCTTATGAAAGATCTTAATGCAAGGCTTGAAGAAAAAGAAATAAAAATTGCATTATCACAAGAAGCTGAAAGATTTATTGCAGATGCTGCCTTCGATCCAATCTATGGAGCCAGACCGCTTAAGCGTTATTTGCAAAAAAGCGTAGAGACAATTTCGGCCAGGATAATATTAGAAGGTGATGTAAGCGCGGGCGATACCATACAAATTATAGTAAAAGACGCTTCTCTTGCGGCAAAGGTAATCAAAGAGGATGTATCTGCAGCTTAAATAAGATTAATTCTGCTCGCATATAATAATTTCATATGGTAAAATAATAAAGTAAAAGCAAATTATTTTGTGATTATTTTTATAATTATTTATATGGGAGTGGATATGGAAGGTAAGAACAAAATTATCGAACTTAAGAATCAAGCTTCGGGGAATATTTCAATTGAGATGGATGATGGGTATAAGACTATAGCCTATACAGATGCTCGACATCAGAATTTGGGATATTTTAAAAAAGATGGTAAGTATCATTATTTTGATTTAAAGACGCTTGAGATACTTTATACGAATTAAAAGAAGAGCCAAATTGAACAGCCCCCTGTCAAGTAGACAGGGGGCTGTTCAAAATGGATGGCTCTTCTTTATTTTTGCTTTTATTTGTGGTAATATTAGACGTTGAAGTTTGCAAACTGGAGGAAATATGAAGCTTAAGTTCGATAAAAGATCGGTTATTGCCGGTCTGATTGTATTTGCTGCAATAGCAGTTTTTTTGCTTGTTAAGAAGAAAGCTTACATTGGAGTTGAGGATTTAAATAGAGGTCCATTGCTGTATTTTTTATCCTTTTTGTGCGCGCTTGCCGTTGGAGCGGTGGTTGCATTTAGAATAGAATACAAAGATAAGAATCTGGCCATGCTAATATCGGTGGTCTTTTTCTTTGTTTCGCCCGTCATATCCATTACAATGGTAGAAATATTTCAGGGACAGTTCAGTTATGATTTGGCGCCTAAATATTTTGTGGCAAATTATATTTGCTATATGGTTATTATGCTTATAGTTTTTGCAATAAGCGGACATATCGGAAGAGCGATATTTTGGCCTAACGTAGTCTTTTACATATTCGGTATGGCAAATAATATAGCGATTACTTTAAGAGGTACACCGTTTGTACCGACGGATTTTATAAGTGTAGATACAGGACTTGATGTATCAGGGAGCTACGAGGCTTATATTGACTGGTGCATGATTATGGGCTCTTTGTTCCTTGCATTTATGGGCGTAGTCTGTATGAAAATGAGGGCTCTTAAGATAGAGTCGTTTAAATATAATATGATTGCAAGAATCGTATCTGCGGGATGCGTAGTGGCAATGGCAACAACTCTTTACAGCTCTGATGTGGTTGCGCAGGCCGGTATTAAACCCGATTTTTGGAATCAGCTTAGAGGCTATCATAACAGCGGAAGCTTTATGAATTTTGTAATAAATACCAAGTACCTTATTATTACAGAACCTGATGACTATGATGCCGATGAAGTTGCTGATATTATGAGTGAGCTTTCATCACTTAGCGACTATGAGCCCAGCATTACCGCGACAGAAGATATGCCAAACATTATCTGCGTTATGAATGAGTCTTATTCAGAGCTCAAAGTAGACGGGGATTTTGAGACTAATGTAGGCTATATGAACTTTTATAACTCGCTTTCTGAAAATACTATTAAGGGTAATCTTTTTGTTCCTGTTAATGGTGCCGGAACCAGTAATTCGGAATTTGAATTTCTGACGGGAATGTCTCTTAACTTTTTGCCATCGGGCTCTAATATATATGACCTTTATATTAAAGAAGAAACACCATCTTTAGTATCCACTATGGCATCGCTTGGATACTCCAGGACTGCATTTCATCCTTATTATGAGGAAGGGTGGAATAGAAATGTGGTTTATCCACTGCTTGACTTTGAAGATTTTATTAGCATTGAAGATATTATAGATGAAGATATTTTGCAGCAATATGAAGACAGTGATAATAATGTTTATGTCTTTGAAAGCTTGTTAGAGGATGAATTTCCGGGAGAAGATATCTTAGTTAGAAGATATATCGGAGATTCATATGATTACAAGGTTATAGAAGATCTTTATGAAGAACATGAAAAAACCTCAGATGAGCAGCCGTTCTTTATGTTCAATGTAACAATGCAAAATCACGGTGGATACGCTACTGATTACTACAACTTTGACGAGGATGTAGAGATTACAAGTATGTCAAAGATATATACACTTGCCAATCAATACCTATCACTTATAAAGGTTTCGGATGAGGCGCTTTCTGAGCTTATAGAGTATTATGAGAACTGCGACGAGCCTACCATTGTTCTGATGTTTGGAGATCATCAGCCATATGTAGAGACGGCATTCTTTGAAGAGCTGTTTGGTACAAGCGTTGATTCACTTACGACAGAGCAGCTTCAGCAAAGATATATTACACCGTTTTTAATCTGGGCTAATTATGATATAGATGTAGAACAGACGCAGTATGATTACATCAGCTCCAATTATTTATCAACACTGCTCTTAGAGACCGCAGGTCTGCCGATGACTGAGTTTAATAAATATTTATCGCAGCTTTATGAAAAGCTTCCGGTAATCGATTCTGTTGGCTATATTGACAGCGAAGGTAATTATTATACTTATAATGAACAGACTGAGTATACACAGTTGCTTGCCGATTATGAGAAAATCCAGTACAATGATTTGTTTGATGTTGAAAACAGACAAAATCAGCTATTCTATCTGCAAGATGAATAAAATGAGGCTATTTTAGGTTGGATATTTTTGAATATGTAAGAGAACAGGAAAAAGAAAATAATTCACCGCTGGCTTACAGGATGAGACCGCGCTCCCTTGAAGAAGTAGTAGGGCAAAAGCATATTCTCTCTCAAGACGGCATGCTTTATCGTGCAATTAAGGCTGACAGATTGCGCTCAGTTATATTTTACGGACCGCCGGGATGCGGGAAGACTACATTGGCTCATGTCATTGCAGCAACTACCAGCTGCGTATTTGAGAGAATCAATGCAACTACAGCAGGCAAGAAAGATATGGAGAAGGTCGTTGAAAAAGCCCAGGACAATCTTGCAATGTATGGCAAAAAGACCATATTATTTATTGATGAGATTCACAGATTCAATAAATCACAGCAGGATTATCTGCTTCCATTTGTAGAAGACGGGACGATTACTCTGATAGGCGCTACGACCGAGAACCCATACTTTGAGGTAAATGCCGCTCTGATATCAAGATCGGTAATTTTCGAACTTAGAGCGCTTGGATTTGAAGATATCAAAGAGCTGCTCTATAGAGCCATTTCTGACAAAGAAAGAGGCATGGGGGCATTTAACGTAAGAGTAGATGACGATGCCATCAAATATCTTGCAGATGTAGCAAACGGGGATGCCAGATCAGCTCTTTCGGCCATTGAAATTGCTATACTTACGACAGCAAAGAATGATGAGGGCATCATTCATATTACTAAAGATATAGCAGCATCCTGCATTCAAAAAAGAGTTTTAAAATATGACAAAGACGGTGACGGCCACTATGATACTATTTCGGCATTTATAAAAAGCGTAAGAGGATCCGATCCGGATGCGGCAGTTTATTATCTTGCGAGGATGCTATATGCAGGAGAGGATATTAAATTCATAGCCAGAAGACTGATGATTCTTGCAAGTGAGGACGTTGGTAATGCCGATCCGAATGCGCTTAGTGTGGCAGTATCTGCTGCTCAAGCAGTTGAGAGGCTAGGCATGCCGGAGGCAAGAATAGTCCTGTCACAAGCAACGACATATTTGGCTGCAGCGCCAAAAAGCAATGCATCTTATCTTGCGATAGATAAAGCACTTTCTATCGTAGAAGATACAATAAGCGAGCAGGTTCCCAATCATCTTAGAGATACGCATTACAAGGGAGCCTCAAAGTTTGGACATGGCAAAGGATATTTATATGCCCATGATTTTAAAGAACATTATGTTAAGCAACAATATCTTCCGGACGGACTTGTAGGTGAGAAATTTTACGAGCCGACCGACATAGGATATGAAAAAAATATATCAGATCATTTAAAACATTTAAGAGAAATGGAGGAATAAAGATGAAACCATATATAGAGATGACTAAAGAAGAGTTAATGGAGGAGAGAAAAAAGGTCAAAGAAGAATACAAGAAATTCCAGCTTAGTGAGCTGCACCTTGATATGTCCAGAGGTAAGCCTTCTGTAGAACAGCTTGATATTTCAATGGGAATGATGGATGTACTTAGCTCTGATGCGGATCTTCAGTGTGAGGACGGAACAGACTGCCGTAACTATGGTGTGCTTGATGGAATTGATGAAGCGAAGGTATTGCTCGGTGATATGATAGAATGTCATCCGGATAACATTATTATCTATGGAAATTCAAGTTTAAATATTATGTATGATACCATATCAAGATCCATGACACACGGAGTTATGGGGAGCACGCCTTGGTGCAAGCTCGATAAGGTGAAATTCCTATGTCCGATTCCGGGATATGACAGACATTTTGCAATAACAGAGCATTTTGGTATTGAGATGATAAATGTACCTATGCTTCCTACAGGACCGGATATGGATATGGTAGAAGAGCTTGTTGCATCAGATGAAGCAATTAAGGGTATTTGGTGTGTACCAAAATATTCCAATCCGCAGGGTATTACATATTCGGATGAGACGGTAAGGCGTTTTGCTAGACTTAAGCCTGCAGCAAAGGATTTTAGAATATATTGGGACAATGCATATGGTGTTCATCATCTATATGATATTGATCAGGATAATCTCGTAGAGATATTAGCCGAATGTAAAAGAGCGGGTAACCCGGATATGGTTTATAAGTTCTCGTCAACATCAAAAATCAGTTTTCCGGGATCAGGTGTCGCTGCAATAGCAACTTCGCATAATAATCTTGTAGATATTAAGCAACAGCTTAAGATTCAGACGATAGGCTACGATAAGGTTAATCAGCTTCGCCATGTAAGATATTTTAAAGATATACACGGTATAGTAGAACATATGAGAAAGCATGCTGATATTATGAGACCAAAGTTTGAGTATATCTTAGATAGATTTGACGAAGAATTTGGGGGCATGCATATAGGAAGCTGGATTAGACCTAAGGGCGGATATTTTATCTGCTTTGAGGCGCTCGATGGATGTGCGAAAAAAATTGTATCCAGGGTAAAGAAGGCCGGCGTTAAGATGACGCCTGCAGGAGCTCCGTTCCCGTATGGTAAAGACCCGAAGGATTCGGTTATAAGAATTGCACCGTCTTATCCTTCAATTGATGATATAAAACTCGCAACTGAGGTTTTTATTACCTGCGTAAAACTGGTTAGCATTGATAAAATATTAGAAGATATGTAGAGTGAGAATAAAAAAGGCGTGACACATCAATTTTGTCACGCTCTTTTTATTTCACATTATAAGTCATAAAGTAAAACAGAAGCGGCAGGGAGAGCCGCTTCCGTTTCTTAGGGAGTTTTATGTTCTATCTTGTTTGGGATAATTGTCTATTTCGTTTACACACATATATTAACGTATAAATGTGTCTAAAGTATGGAAAAATAATAAAATAAAAATAAAGTTTCCATAAAAGTTGTATTAACTGCCTATATTATACCTCATCTAAAACAGAAGTGCAATGGGGGCAGCGTGTTGCTTTGATAGAAATTTCCATCTGGCAGTGTGGGCATGTCTTGTTTTCAGGAGCTGCTTCCTCTTCTTTTGAAAGCTTATCACGCATGGTGTTAATACCTTTAACAATAAGGAAAATAACAAATGCAATGATTACAAAATAAATAATATAACCGATAAAGGAACCGTACTTAAGAACCGAAGCTCCGGCTTCTTCAGCCTGAGCGAGCGTATCGTAATGATTTCCGTCAAGTGCGATAAACAGATCTGAAAAATCCATATCACCAACCAACAGTCCTAATAGGGGCATGATGATATCTTCTACAAGTGAATTTACAATTGCTGTAAATGCAGTACCTATAATTATACCAACTGCCAAATCAACCATGTTGCCGCGAAGGGCAAACTCTTTAAATTCTTTTAACATAATAATCCTAATCTCCTTTACTTTGACATATCTTTTGATTTTTGTGAGCAAGCAAGCTGTCCTGAAATAACGGCATCCCTAAAACCTTTTTCTTCAAGAGTTTTTAGCGCACAAATTGTTGTGCCGCCCGGCGAGCATACCATATCCTTCAATACTGCCGGATGATAGTTTTTATCAAGAATCATCTTGGCGGTTCCAAGAACTGATTGCGCAGCGAAAGTGTATGCCTTATCTCGGGGCATTCCGTCTAATACTGCAGCATCAGCCATTGCTTCTATAAACATGCAGACGTAAGCGGGTGATGATCCGCTGACACCTACAACGGCATCCATAAGCGATTCGCTTACTACTTCGCATTTGCCGAAACTTGAAAAAATCTCAACAGCCTTAGCTATGGAATCATCATCGGCATATTCGTTAGGAGATAAAGCTGCCATACCTTCCCCTACTAAAACCGGGATGTTTGGCATTACTCTGATGAGCTTTATCCTTTTATCGAAGGCCTTTTCTATGACGCTTATCATAGTGCCTGCAGCGATCGAAATGATGGTAGTATCTTCTGATATATGATCTTTTATCTGACTTATAACGGTTGTTATAATATTAGGCTTAACAGCCAGTATTAATACATCTGCAAACTCGGCGCATTTGATGTTATCGTTAGTGGTTAAAACATTATATTGAAGAGCAATAGGACCGTATTTTTCAGGGTCAAAGTCGCTTACCATAATATTTGCTGCATCGGTAAGACCTGAAGCTATTACTCCCTTTATCATAGCGCCGCCCATATTGCCTGCGCCGATAAATCCGATTTTATATTCTGACATTTTCTTCTCCTGTTAAAAGTCTGTAAGATTGGCTGCGCGTCTTTCAAGATATGCGCCCATACCTTCTTCTTTATCATGAGTAGAGCAGGTGATTCCAAAAAGGTTGGCTTCCATTTCTACGGCGTTCTTTATGTCCATGTCGTATCCGTTGTTAATAGCTGCTTTTGCTACTGATATAGCATAGCTGCCTTTAGAACGTATCTTTTGAGCCATATCTTTGGCGGTTTCCATAAGCTCTTCTTTTGGTACGACTTTGTTAACGAGACCTATACGATAAGCTTCAGCAGCATCAATGCTGTCGCATGTAAATATCAGCTCCTTGGCACGACCCATTCCGACAAGTCTTGCAAGCCGCTGGGTGCCGCCAAAACCGGGGATTATACCAAGGCCTGTCTCGGGCTGTCCGAACACGGCGTTATCTGAAGCAATACGGATATCGCACGCCATTGCAATTTCGCATCCTCCGCCCAATGCAAAACCGTTAACAGCGGCAATGGTTGCCTGTCTCATTTGCATAAGTTTAAAGAATGGTTTAGATGCCTTGATGCCAAATGCTCTGGCTTGTGAGGCACTGAAATTGTACATCTGAGAAATGTCAGCGCCGGCAACAAATGACTTGAATTCATTGCCCTTTTTATCAGGACCGCCGGTTAGAATTAAAACTTTGATATCATCTCTTGACTCAATCTCGCTAAGAACGGTATCGAGTTCATCTAGTGTTTCCGAATTAAGTGCATTTAATGAAGCAGGTCTTGAAATCTTCAGTATAGCAACTTCATCTGCAACATCTAATATAAGATTGTTCATGATTTGTTCCTCCCATAAGTGAAAATTTACTTATTTAAATGTATCTTTTTTAAATGTTTTTGTCAATGTAGTCATAGCGGATGAGTCGTGATAGAATAGGATTGTTTGTAATGTTACGGATAGTTAAGAGGAAATAGAATGAAAGATAATATAGTATTAATAGGAATGCCGTCTGTCGGCAAGAGTACGGCAGGAGTTGTGCTCGCAAAGATAATGGGAATGAAGTTTGTAGATACGGATTTGATAATTCAACAAAAATACAAACAAAAGCTACATAATATAATAGAAGAAAGAGGAACAGAAGAGTTTTTGCGTCTTGAAAATGAAACAATAAGCAAGATAGAGCAAAATGGTGCAGTTATAGCAACCGGTGGGAGCGTTGTATATGGAGAAGATGCTATGCGTCATCTCAAGGAAATAGGAACCATTGTATACCTTGATCTTGATTTTGAATATTTAAAGAAAAGACTTCATAATATTAAGGACAGAGGTGTTGTGCTAAAAGACGGGCAGAGTATTAGGGATATTTATGATGAGAGATATCCGCTCTATATTAAATATGCTGATATTATTATTGATGAAAACAGCAAGGATATTGAACAGACAATAGAAGCTATTATAGAAAAACTATAGGAGGGGTATTATGAGACAGGTATCGATATTTGCAGAAAATACTAAAGGAGCTATGCAGCAGGTTACGCAGATGATCCATGATGCATCTATAAATATTATGGGAATGGTGACTAACGATTCTGCTGAATATGGGATAGTCCGTATGATCGTATCTGATCCGGACAAGGTGGTTGAGATTCTTAAGGCAAAGGGATATATATGCAAGACGCAAAGAGTTATAGGCGTCGAGATAGGAGATAAGCCCGGAGCTCTTAACAAATTGCTTTATGATATTGATATTAATGTAGATTACATATATATTTCGTATGACAGGAAGACATCTGCACCTATTATTATTCTTCATACAGAGGATATACCTGAGGTGGAGAACTGCCTTACGGGGAAGGGATATAAGGTACTTTAAAAACTTGACAATTGTCAAAAATATATTGACATTGAACCTAAAAGTGGTTACAATGACCGAATAAGTAGTTTCAATCAGACCATCCATAAGGATGGTCTGATTGAGACTTATGAGAGTTTTGAATTATAGAAGGAGGCACATAATGCAAGTTATAAAGACGTTACTTAAAAGCCTCAGAGAATTTAAGACACCGGCGATTTTAGGCCCGGTATATTTGATTTTCGAGGTTGCGCTTGAATGCGTTATTCCCCTTGTTATGTCGAGGCTTATAAACAGCATGACCGGGGAGAGCATGGAACCGATATTGCAATTTGGTCTTATGCTTATAATTATGGCTATGATTTCGCTTCTGTTCGGTGTATTGTCAGGAAGATATGCAGCCAAGGCGGCAGCCGGACTTGCGAAGAATCTACGCTCGGATATGTTTGAAAGGATTCAGGGTTTTGACTTTGCTGATATAGACTATTTTTCGTCGTCATCGCTTATTACCAGAATGACTACGGATGTAACCAATGTTCAAAATGCTTTTCAGATGATAATAAGAGTTGCGGTAAGAGCGCCCGTTATGATTATTTTTGCCATGACACTCAGTTTGTCTATTAATGTAAAAATGGCAATGATATTTATTATCATGCTTCCTATTTTAGGAGGCGCACTGTTTGGGATAGCTCTTAAAGTTATGCCGATTTTCAGACGAATTTTCAAAAAATATGATGCTCTTAATAATTCGGTGCAGGAAAATGTTTCCGCAATAAGAGTTGTAAAGTCATTTGTAAGAGAAGACTATGAGATCCAAAAATTTAATTCGGCCTCAGAGGAAGTAAGGCGTGATTTTACATTTGCAGAGAGAATCCTTGCATTTAACAACCCGATTATGATAGCTTGTATATTCGCAGCTATTTGGTTTGTAAACTTTTTGGGGGCACGCACAATTGTCACATCGGGAGGTACAGCGCTTACTACAGGCGAGCTCTCATCTCTTATTACTTATGGAATACAGGTGCTCTCATCTTTGATGATGCTCTCCTTTGTATTTGTAATGGTAAGTATAGCTGCAGAGTCTGCCGAACGTATTGCAGAGGTGTTAAAGCATCAAAGCAAGTTATCCTCACCTCAAAATGGTATAACGGATGTGGCCGATGGAAGCATTGTTTTTGACCATGTTTCGTTTAAATATAAAGAAGAAGGCGAAAAATATGCTCTCTCGGATATCAATATTGCGATTAAATCCGGAGAAACTGTTGGTATAATCGGTGGAACCGGTTCATCAAAGTCCAGTCTGATACAGCTTATATCAAGACTTTATGATGTAAACGAAGGTCAGGTTAAGGTCGGCGGAGTCAATGTTAAAGACTATGATCTTACTACGCTTAGAGACAGCGTTGCCGTAGTGCTTCAAAAGAATGTACTTTTTTCTGGCACAATAAAAGAAAATATGCGTTGGGGCAATGAGAATGCGACCGATGAAGAGATACTTCATGCCTGTAAGATGGCACAGGCAGATGAGTTTGTACAGAACTTCCCGCAAAAGTACGATACTTATATAGAAGCCGGAGGAACAAATGTATCCGGCGGTCAGAAACAGAGGCTTTGTATAGCAAGAGCGCTTCTAAAGAAGCCTAAGGTTCTTATTATGGATGATTCAACCTCAGCTGTTGATACTAAGACAGATGCACTTATTAGAGCCGGGATGAAGAGCGAAATGCCTGATACGACTAAGCTTATTATTGCGCAGAGAGTTTCTTCAGTGCAGGATGCTGATCGCATATTGGTAATGGAGGACGGAAAGATAGTCGAGATGGGTAATCATGAAGAACTTATGAGTTTGAATGGTATTTATAAGAATATTTATGATTCGCAAAACAAGAGTCAGGAGGCGGTGTAATATGAGACCAAGAAGAAGAGGCGCCGCGCCCATCAAAAAAGGAACGGTTTCAAGATTTTTAAAATATTTATTTGGACACAACAAGATAAGACTTACAGTTGCAATTATAGGTATTATTTTAGCGGCAGCAGCATCTTCTGCATCATCTATTTTTATACAGCAGGTTATAGACGATGTTGTTGTTCCGGGACTTAGTGCAGGATTTGAAGCGGTAGCAGGTACGCTGATTAAGTTAATGGCGACCATGGGAAGTATTTTCTTAATCGGTATCATATCCTCGCTTGTATTTAGCCAGATAATGGCAAGAGTTACGCAAGGAACACTAAAATCATTTAGAGATGATATGTTTGATAAGATGCAGACATTCCCTCTTAGATATTTTGATACTCATGCGCATGGCGATATTATGAGTACCTATACCAATGACGTTGATGCAATCAGGCAGATGATAGGACAAAGTATTCCGATGCTTGTGCAGTCAAGCCTTACGGTAGTGATTGTATTTATCATTATGCTAAAGTTTAGTATATTTTTGACACTTATAGTAATTGCGTTTTTGTTTTTGATATTTTTAATAATAGGTAAGGTTGGCGGCGCAAGCTCAAAGTATATGATGGCCCAGCAAAAATCTCTTGCAAAGGAAGAAGGATTTGTAGAAGAAATTATGCAGGGACAAAGAGTTGTGAAAGTTTTCTGTCATGAGGAGAGAAGTATAGAAGACTTTGAAAAGATTAATGACCAGCTCTTTAATGATGCCGATCAGGCAAATAAATTCGGTAATATTTTGATGCCTATCCTTAATAATGTCGGTAATTTGATGTATGTTGTTGTTGCTATTATTGGAGGATTACTTGTTTATTTTACCGCACCGAATCTTTCGATAACCGGTATAGGAGTCCTTAGTGTCGGAGTGGTTGTTTCGTTTTTGGGAATGGCAAGACAGATGTCACAGACGATTATGCAAGCTTCTATGCAGGTTTCAATGATTGCAATGGGACTTGCCGGTGCAAGCAGAGTGTTTGAGCTTATAGATGAAAAGAGCGAATCGGACGATGGATATGTAACGCTTGTTTCCGTTAGAGAAGATAGCGACGGCAACTTGATTGAGAGTGAGAAAAAGACCGGTATATGGGCTTGGAAGAATCCCAAGGCAGCGGATGGAGAAGAGAAGCTTAGAAAACTTACCGGAGATATCAGACTTAAGGATGTTGATTTTGGATATAAGCCCGATAAGCAGGTGCTCTACGATGTGTCGCTGTTTGCTAAGCCCGGCCAAAAAATTGCCTTTGTCGGTGCAACCGGAGCCGGAAAGACGACTATTACCAATCTGATAAACAGATTTTACGATATACAGGGCGGTGAAATACTCTATGACGGAATAGATATCAAGAATATCAGAAAGCCTGACCTTAGAAGATCACTTGGAATAGTGCTTCAGGATGTTAATCTGTTTACCGGAACCGTTATGGATAATATTAGATACGGAAAACTTGATGCGACTGATGAAGAGTGTATTGCGGCTGCGAAACTTGCAAATGCCGATAGCTTTATAAGCAGATTGCCGCAAGGATATAATACAATGCTTACCGGCAATGGAGCGAGCCTATCACAAGGACAAAGACAGCTTATTTCCATAGCAAGAGCTGCAGTGGCAGACCCGCCGGCGATGATACTTGATGAGGCTACATCCTCAATTGATACCAGAACAGAAGCATTAGTTTCTGAAGGAATGGATAATCTGATGCATGGCAGAACTGTATTTGTTATAGCGCACAGGCTGTCCACAGTTAGAAACAGTAAGGCTATTATGGTACTTGATCATGGTCATATTATAGAAAGAGGCGACCATGATGACTTGATTTCGCAAAAAGGCGTTTACTATCAGCTTTACACAGGTGCTTTTGAACTTGAATAATTTAACATTAAAAGAGGGATATAAGTAAAATGCTTATATCCCTC
>CAJOPM010000182.1 GCA_905236225.1 uncultured Eubacterium sp. | reverse complement strand
GTGGTATAGAGTGGCGCAATGTAGCAGGATATTCAACAAACAGCGTAGCGCAGCATACATTTGCTATGCTGTTTTATCTATTGGAAAAACTTCCCTATTACGACGATTATGTAAAAAGTGAAAAATACATTAATGACAGCTCGTTTACCCATTTTGACGAAAGATTCGAAGAATTAGCTCAGCTAACCTGGGGAATCATAGGTCTTGGTACAATTGGAAAGAAAGTAGCTGATATAGCGAAGTTATTTGGATGCAGAGTGATTTATTATTCTACAGGCGGCAATCATGATGAAGAAGGCTATGAAAGATGCAGTTTTGATGAGCTGTTAGAGCAATCGGATATTGTATCGGTACACGCTCCGCTTAATGAGAAAACCGAGAATCTAATGGATTATTCAGCGTTTAAGAAGATGAAAAAAACTGCAATTTTCTTAAATGTAGGAAGAGGACCAATCGTCGTTGAAGAAGATCTGTATCGGGCACTTAATGAGGGACTTATAGCATCAGCGGGGCTCGATGTCCTTAGAAAAGAACCGATGAGCGCAGATAATCCTCTAAAAAATATTAAAGACAGCAAAAAACTTTTGATAACTCCGCATATTGCATGGGCAGCAGTTGGCGCCAGAGTCAGGCTAATGGATATTATTCAAAAGCAGGTAGAAGAATTTATAAATCAAAGTTAAATGCTAATAACATTGGGGTTTGTTTTTTTACTTCTTGACTTAAAGCAAATTGAGGGGTATCATTCTATAGAATATGATTTGGTAACTGTATAGATATGAAAAGTTTAGCGCATTTGCGTATGTAATGGAGGATGTTTTTATGAAAATTCCACAGTCATTGGAGAGAAAGGCGTTTAGCGTCGCTATTGACGTTGCCTTAAAAAGAGTACGTAAAGACCGCGAAAAAGGTCTTTTGGAAATCATCGATCTGGCTCAGAAATTCATGGGAGATCAGTTCAGACCTGATGCTTATGAAGGAGCTAGAAGTATTGTCAAGAATCAGGATCACAAATGGATGAGATTTGTTAACAAGATGCTTGATGAGCTTCATCCCAATGTGGCAAAAATGACAGCTCTTAATTTGGGATACCAGGCTGCATTCCACGGAACCAAGGTTATCCGTGAGATGCGTGAGATTCACCAGTGTAATGTGCCGTGGCTTATTCTTATGGATCCTACAAGTGCCTGCAACCTTCGTTGTACAGGATGCTGGGCAGCAGAGTATGGATACAAGCTTAATCTTACTTTTGAAGAGATGGACAGCATAGTTACTCAGGGTAAGGAAATTGGTATTTATTTCTACATGTTTACCGGCGGTGAGCCGCTCGTTAGAAAAGACGATATCCTTAGACTTTGCAGAAAACACAAAGAATGTGCATTCCACTCATTTACCAACGGAACACTTATTGATGAAGAGTTCTGCAAGCAGGTACAAGAAGTCGGCAACCTTTCTTTCTCAGTCAGCTTAGAAGGATTTGAGGAAGCTAATGACTTCCGCCGTGGCGAGGGTGTATTTAATAAGGTTACTCACGCAATGGATCTTATGAGAGAATACGGACTGTTCTTCGGAACCAGTGTATGCTATACAAAGAAGAATATGGATGCAGTAACATCTGACGAGTTCTTCGATCTTATGATAGAGCATGGATGCCGTTATGCATGGTATTTCCATTATATGCCGGTTGGAAATGAGGCAGATGCCACACTTCTTCCGACAAAAGAGCAAAGAGAATATATTTATCACAGAATTCGTGAAGTCAGAGGAATGGAAGACGGCAAGCCGATATTTGTTATGGACTTCCAGAATGATGGAGAGTATGTCGGTGGATGTATTGCAGGTGGACGTAACTACTTCCACATCAATGCAAATGGTGATGCAGAACCGTGTGTATTTATCCACTATTCAGGAGCAAATATCAGACAGAATACACTTCTTGAATGCTTGAAGCAGCCACTCTTTATGGCATACAGAGATAATCAGCCGTTTAACGACAATCATCTTCGTCCCTGCCCGATGCTTGAAAATCCTGAAATTCTTCAGAGAATGGTTAAGGAATCAGGAGCAAAATCGACAGATCTTCAGTCACCCGAGTCAGCTGAGCATTTGTGCGCTAAGTGCGGTGAATATGCTTGCGATTGGGCACCAAAAGCAGATGAGCTTTGGGAAAAGAAGCATTTTGTAAAACAGGGATATGTTAATTACAAAAAAAGAGATGATATGCAGCAAAAAGAAGCATAGAAAGATAGTAAATAACAGCCCGCAGCCAATTGGCTGCGGGCTTAATTTTTATTTGTTTTTGTTGTAGGAATATGCAACAGGAACGTTTGCATTTGTAAGAGAAACTGATTCACTGTAGTAAGCGACTACAGGCGTGCCGGTCTCTACTTTTTCATAAAGCTTAGACGCAGCACTAAGCGGAAGATTAATACAACCATGTGATCCGTTGCCTTTATATATGCTTCCACCAAAGCTTGAGCGCCATGATGCATCATGGAATCCGATATTATAAGCAAACTGCATAAAGTATGTAACATCAGAGGAATAATTCTCTCCAACCAAGGTGGCGGGACTTTGTTTATAGTTGACCTTGTAAAAACCGTCCGGAGAGCCGTTCCCTTTTGTTAAATCGCCGGTGACAACATCTGAATCAAGATATTTTTCACCATCAACGTAATAATAAAGATGCTGAGCGCTATAGTCTATTTCAATATAAGTATCACCGACATCATCAACGCCTCTAACAAAGGCTTCTTGTGAGTACTCAGGATTTCTTGTGATAGTCTCGCCGGATTTTATATCAGCAATCAGCTGCGTCTTCTCGGCATCCTGATCTATTACCCAGCCATAGTCGCCGCCTCCAAGAGTAATGGTTTTGCCGCTGTGCGTCTTAAATTGTCTTTCATCTCCGTAGGTATTATATTTACGAGCAAGCTCCGAAACGTATTCGCCGACGGCATCTTCATCAAGCGATATATTATAATCGTCATCAATAGAAATAAAATCGTTAATTATGGAGCTGTCTACAGTCTCGCTTGCATCAAAGCCTTCAATTTCATAAGTGATAGAACTTTCAAAATAATCATTGATATCATCGAGAGCGTTTATTAAAACTTCATCAGTCGAAAGTACCGATGGCTGCGGATAAAGGTCTGCGCTAAGTGTTACTTCGCTAAGTCCTGAGCTGATTGCATCCATAATAGCATCTGTTGCTATGCTCTTATCAATATCGTTACCGTATACTTCCTCAACAATTTCATAACCGGTATCAGTAGGCTCTAAAGAAGCATCAGTAGTTTCGGTTATTTTAGAAGAATCAAATAAATCCAATTTGCTTATAAGATTTTTTAGAGCATCGGAATCGTATGTTGGATTAATATCTAATGTAAGATCATTAGATGAGAACAATCCCTTAGGCCAAAGAAAAGCACCTTGTTCCTTAAGTAAAACCGAGGAGGATTCCGCTAACGTATAATCATAGGAAAAATCTGAGCCGGTAAGAGTATATTGAACATTATCCTTATCCGTAATTGTAAGTACATAGTTATCTGCCTCATCTTCGACAATCTTATCAACCGTTTCGGCATTATCAAGTCCGCAGGGCAGGGAATTAACCGTAGTATGTGGAAAGAAGTGCTTAGAGAAATATATGGCGACGCCGATATACACAGCACAAACTGCAATGACAATGACCAGCAGTATAATAAGCTTGGTACGAGGTGAAGATTTTTTGACTGAATGTTTCTTCATAATATCAAGCTCCTTAAAAAGTTAGTATAATACATTGTATCTGAAATTACTTATATTTTCAAGAAGTGTGCGGATTTTCAAGCGTCTTGACAGGTGATATAACAAATTACATTTAATATTGTGAAAGGTAAATATATGTGTTAAAATTATGAACGTTGAGACAGTCTGTTTTCGCATCACAGATGCGACAGGCTTTTTTCTTGTGAGAATATAAAGATATGAAAAGGAGGAATCACAATGAAGAACTTGAATCGTTGGGTTTACGCTATAGTTGGTGTTATAACACTTCTTGTGGCAGGACTCATCTATGCTTGGACTGTATTTGCAAAGACCGTAAGCGCTAATCATGTTGATTGGTCAGCAGCATCGGTTTCACTTACATTTACCCTTGTAATGGCATTTTTCTGTTTGGGAGGACTTATAGCAGGAATCTTATCAAAAAAGGTCAAACCGAGAATCTATGTACTAATATCAGCTGTTTTATTTTTAGTTGGATTCTTAATCGCATCAATGACAGGTGAGAACATTGCACCTCTATACATAGGATTTGGTGTGTTTTGCGGACTTGGAGCCGGTTTTTCGTATAATGCGGTAATGGGAACAATATCGGCATGGTTTCCGGATAAACAAGGACTTATTTCCGGAATACTGCTTATGGGATTCGGATTCAGTAGTTTTATAGTAGGAAAAATATTCGCTTTTGTAGCTCCTGCAGACGGAAGTGGGACATGGACCGGCGTATTTAGAGTAATGGCAATTGTAGTATGTGTAATACTTGCAATCTGCAGTTTCTTCTTTGTAAGACCGGGAAGTGATTTCAAGCCGCCGGCACCTAAGAAAGAAAAGGCAGTAAGAGAGCCGGCATGCGATATTAATACAGGACAGATGGTAAGAAGACCTGTATTTTGGCTTATTTACATCTGGGCTATTATGGTTAGTGCGGCAGGGCTTGCGCTTGTAGGACAGGCAAGTGGTATAGCTACACAGGTAGGACCACAGGTAGAAAGCGGCACAATAGCTACTGTAGTCGGACTTATATCTATAATGAATGGAATCGGTCGAGTAATATATGGTGCTATATACGATAAAAAAGGATACAAGCCAACAATGATTCTTTGCAAAGTTTCATTTATCATATGTGCACTTATCCTGATAGCAGCTATACAGAGCCAGAGCTTCGGAGTGCTTGTATTAGGCTTTGTTGTAGGTGGATTTGCATATGGCGGAGTAACACCGGTACAGTCTGCAATAATCAGTGATTTCTTTGGAAGAACTTATTATGCGACAAACTTTTCAATCATTGTTACAAATCTTCTTATCGGTTCATTTGCATCAACAATAGCCGGAAAACTTTACGATATGTCACAGTCATATATGAGTACAGTTTTTATGATGATTATCGTAACAGTTATAGGATTTGTAATATTTTTAGGTATCAGAAGACCGAAGGATTCAGATACCAGGGCGGCGTAACGGAGGAAAACAATGGATATAGTATGTTTGGATATGGAAGGCGTATTGGTGCCTGAGATATGGATAGCATTTGCCGAGGCTACCGGGATAGAAGAGCTCAAGAAAACGACGAGAGACGAGCCCGATTATGACAAGCTTATGCAGTATAGACTGAGCATCTTGAAAGAGCATGGACTTGGTCTTAAAGAAATTCAGGATGTTATTTCTACAATAAACCCGCTAGAGGGTGCAAAAGAATTTCTTGACGAACTTAGAAGCATTTGCCAGGTAATCATAATCAGTGATACATTTACACAATTTGCAAAACCGCTTATGGAGAAACTCGGTTATCCCACGCTGTTTTGCAATACCTTAGAGGTTGCTGAAGATGGAAGCATCACAGGATATCAGATGCGATGTGAAAAGTCAAAGCTTACTACTGTAAAAGCATTGCAGTCATGCGGTTTTGAGACAATAGCAAGCGGAGATAGCTTTAATGATCTTGCGATGATTAAGGCAAGTAAAGCAGGATTCCTGTTTAAGAGCACGGAGTCGATTAAAAAGGATAATCCGCAGATACCGGCATTTGATGAATTTGATGATCTTCTTGATGCAATCAAGGGAGCACTTTCATAAAGATTAAATTTTTATAAAGATAAAAAATGCCCTAGATTAAGACAAACGCCTTAATTTAGGGCATTTTTGATTTTTGAAAAATTAAACATTTATAAATTTTTAAAATGGTGTTGACAAAAATTATCTCTTTTCATAAAATCTATCACACGACACCAAACAAAAGGCTGTGTTTTAAGAGGCACGATTCACCCCGTTCAATAGGGGAGGTGATTTCTTCGGACACAGTACAATTTATTCTCATGCTCCTATTATCGGGAGCGGTTATCACGGATCTTGAATCAGAGCGCATCAGTAATCAATTGATTATATTTGGGCTTGTTGCAGGAATAATCTTTCAGATTGCGAATCATGGAGCAATCGGAATCTTAGTTTTTCTTGGGAATATACTATTTCCTATCCTGATATTATTTCCGTTATTTTTAATACATGCATTTGGCGCAGGCGATATTAAGTTGTTTGCAGTTGTAAGTGGTTTTGTGGGTGTGAGTTTTATGCCTGGATTAATCGCAGCATCTTTTGTTACGGCCGCTTTTTATAGCTGGCTGAAAATGGTGAAAAACCGTAATTTATGTGCAAGGATTTGCTATCTTACGTCGTATATAAAAGAAGGTATCATAACAAAAAAGTGGCCGGCGTATTATAAAAAATCCGAGGGGAAGAAGAATATTGTACATTTTTCGGTTTTTATATTAGTCGGATATTGTATAAAAACTTTGGGGGTGGAGCTTATTTGAGAAAAAAGAAAATAGCATTGTGTGATTCTGATGAAATTTACGTCGGCAGGCTGCTTAAGCAGCTTAACTTAAGTAGTCAGTCCGGCGAGGAGTTTGTGGGAATAACAAAGATAAGTGAAAAAGACAGAGAAGATATTGATTTATGGTTGTTGTCGGGGGATTTTAGAAATCAAAAATTTACTAAAGGTAAAGAAGAAAAAGCAATTATTTTGAGTGAAGGAGAGGTGTATGAATGGGAAGAAGGAATTAGTTTCACAGCTAAATATCAGAGCAGCAAAAATTTAATCAAAGAAATATATAAGAGCAAGGCGTGGCAAAAAATATACGAAGAGATACCGTTAGCAAGAGCATATGAGATAAAGGTGAGCGTAATCTGTTCTGCGTCCCGGCATCCGGATCTTGGCTACTATGCAAAAGGATATGCTAAGGAGAAGGGAGACGAAGGCAGGGTTTTGTTAATAGATTTAAGGGAAGGAGTATTTTACGAATATGAAAAAAAGAAGGAAAACATAAGCGATATATTAGACGTCTTGTGCGCAATAGATGCTAATATAGAAAGTAAAGATTTAAGAGGATTTGTGTATGAATATGATGAGGTAGACGTTATCATGCCACCTTATCAGATAGGGCAGACCAATCAGATAAGTGCAGATGATATAAGTGCGATTCTAAATAGCGCATCAAAAATGGGGATTTACAAGAATGTTGTAATAATAGGAACGCTCTCATTTGAAGGTCTTATATCTCTTATGCTTGATGCAGATGAGGGAATCGTGGTAGATGGAAACTGGCCGAGTGCACAGCGATCTACAAGGCAGTTTGAAGAAAATTTTAATTTGCAAAAGACGCAGGGCAG
>CAJOPM010000181.1 GCA_905236225.1 uncultured Eubacterium sp. | reverse complement strand
CGTTTGGATCCTCTTCAAAAGGAGGTTGAAAGACTTTCTAAAGATAAGGGATATATCGACGATGTAATAAAAGAAAATACCGATAAAGCACGTTATTATTCAACAAAAACACTTAGGAAAGTACAAAAGAAAGTAGGATTTCCGGTGCAAATAAGATAATGACTTAAGGAAGCATTTTTTGATGCTTCCTTTTCTTTACAAATAGAACAAGCGATGGTATTATACTAAACAGTCATATGACTTTTATTTCTTACTGATTTTCTTTTTTTCGGCTCGTTTCGGAGCACTTTTCCAATTATTTTGGGAAGGAGAAATATGTATAGCGTAGTAGAGACCGCTATTCTAAGGGGAATAGACGGTATTTTGGTATCTGTTGAAGCTGATGTATCAGATGGAGGCCTGCCGGTATTTGAGATGGTTGGCTTTTTGTCATCAGAAGTTAAGGAAGCTAAGGAGAGGGTCAGAATCGCACTCAAAAATTGCGGGTATCAGCTTCCTGTCAAACGTATTACGGTTAATTTGTATCCGGCAGATTTTAAAAAATCAGGAAGCGGATTTGATTTGCCTATTGCAATAGCAATTTTGTGTGCAATGAAAGTAATTTTGCAAGAAAATATCGATGAGACCTTAGTGGCGGGAGAAATCTCGCTTAGCGGCAAAATACTGCCGGTAAACGGAATTTTACCTATAGTAGATGCCGCTAAGAAAGCGAAAAAAAGGCGATGCTTAGTGCCTGAGGCAAACTATGAAGAAGCCCGGTTGGTAAGCGGTATAGAGGTATATCCGCTTAAGGATATTAATCATACAATAAACCTTCTAAAAGAAGGAAACTTTCAGTTTAAAGAGGATAGAAAAGATAATAATAAGATCTGCCCTGATATAAATAATATTGGCGATTTTGGCAATATAAAAGGTCAAAAGAGTGTAAAGAGAGCTTGCGAGATAGCTATGAGCGGTGAGCACAATATATTGATGATCGGCCCGCCCGGCTCAGGCAAGAGTCTTATTGCAAATGCGATTCCATCAATTTTGCCACCACTTGATGAAGAAGAGATAATGTCAATTTCAAAAATATATTCAATATGTGGAATGTTAAATGCGGGAGACGGTTTAGTGATGCAAAGGCCTTTTAGAATGCCGCATCACTCGTTGCCTAAGGGCGCACTTATAGGAGGAGGCAGCGTTCCAAGACCCGGAGAAATATCCCTTGCGCACACCGGGGTTTTGTTTTTGGATGAACTTACGGAATTTGACAAATCTGTAATAGAGCAGCTTAGAATGCCGCTTGAAAAGAAAAAAATAGTCATTAACAGGTTGGGAGGGAGTTATGAATATCCTGCAGACTTTGTGTTAGTTGCAGCCATGTCGGCTTGCAGATGTGGTTTTTTCCCGGATATGACTAAGTGTAATTGTACTTCTGCGGCAATAAAAAGTTATTTATCTAATATTTCTCAGGCAATGCTGGATAGATTTGATATGTCGGTAGAGGTAAAAAGACCAAACTTTTCTCAGCTTATAAGTAAAGAAAAGGAAGAAGACTCTAAGGATGTCAAAGAGAGGGTGATTGCAGTTAGAAATATACAAAAAGAGCGTTTTAAGAAAGAGAACTTTTCATATAATTCGCAAATACCGTCGGATAAAATTGCTATGTATTGCAGGTTAGAAGATAATCTTGAGCAATATTTGGAAGATATATTTACTAAGTTTTTTTTGTCACCTCGTGGTTATTATAAATTACTAAGAGTATCAAGAACAATAGCGGATATGGATCAAAGTGAAGTAATAAAGCAAAATCATATTTCTGAGGCTGTTTGTTTTAGAGGCATTGATAAAAAAATATGGGAGAGAAGTGACTATGATATATAATTATTGGTTTTCGCGAGATGAAATATTGACATCTATGCAAAAGATTCGATTGATTAATGTTTTTGGAAATGCAAAAAATATATATAAGGCCGACATTAAGAATGTTGCATATCATGGAAAGATTGAAAAAAGTAAAGCAAAAACATTTGAAGAATCAAGGAAGAACTATAATGCCGAAAAACAATTTGAAAATTTCAGAAAACTAAATATGAATTTTAAGACTATAAATGATAAGGAGTATCCGCTTAGATTAAAGGAAATATATGATCCTCCGTATGCCATATTTTATTATGGTGATCTTTCGATGCTCAAGTTACCCTGCGTATCAATTGTAGGGGCAAGAAAATGCACTGAGTACGGAAGAATTATAGCAGATAAATTATCCACAAAGCTTGCAAGAGCTAATATAGTTGTAGTAAGTGGTTTGGCCGAAGGTATAGATTCGTTTTCGCATGCAGGAGCCCTGAGAGAAAAAGGAAAGACATGCGCTGTGCTTGGTTGCGGAGTCGATATTTGTTATCCGCATTTTAACAAAGAACTTTATAAAGTGATTAAGCAAAGAGGGCTTTTATTAAGCGAATTTCCTCCTTCAAGCAAACCCCTTGGCTGGCATTTCCCGATGAGAAACAGAATCATTAGTGCACTTAGTGACCGGGTTATTGTTGTAGAGGCAAAGAAAAAAAGCGGATCATTAATAACCGCTGATATGGCACTTGAGCAGGGCAAGGATATATATGCAGTGCCCGGAAGAATTTTTGATCCTCTAAGCGAGGGATGTAATAAGCTAATAAGTCAAGGAGCAGGCGTGCTGGATGATATAGATGATTTTGTAAATAACCTTGATATCAAGGCATATTTTGGGGAAGAAAAAGAAACTTGCAAAGAATTAGCACTTGAAAAAGAAGAAATGTTGGTGTATAGTTGTCTAAAATTTCACCCGATGAGCCTGGAAGAGATTTTAGATGAAGAAATACTTGGATTTGAAGATACGCTCAGAGTTTTAGCTTCGCTTGAAATTAAGGGATACATCCGTGAAGTTTTTAAAAATCAATATGTATCGATTTGAAGGAGTCTGTAATATCTGCGGTATTTGTGCGGCAGTTAATTTTTTGGGCTCTTTTCAATGTACTAGGATTATTAGGAGCAGGAAATGGCAAAGTATCTTGTTATAGTAGAGTCACCGGCAAAGGTTAAGACAATTAAAAAGTTTTTAGGTAAGAATTATGAAGTGGCAGCATCTAACGGACATGTAAGGGATTTGCCTAAAAGTCAGATGGGAATTGATGTTGAAAATGATTTTGAACCCAAATATATAACAATCAGAGGCAAGGGACAGGTGCTCTCTAACCTTCGAAAAGAAGCAAAAAAAGCAGATAAGATTTATCTTGCAACTGACCCGGATAGAGAGGGAGAAGCTATCAGCTGGCATTTGTCAAAAGCGCTTAAGATAGACGACGAAGATGTTATGCGTATTAGTTTTAATGAGATTACAAAGTCGGCAGTTAGAGAATCACTTAAAAATCCGCGTAAAATTAATATGAACCTTGTTGATGCGCAGCAAGCAAGAAGAGTGCTCGATAGGATGGTTGGCTATGAAATTAGTCCGCTGCTGTGGACTAAGGTAAAAAGAGGCCTTAGTGCAGGAAGAGTACAATCTGTTGCGCTTAGAATTATTTGTGACAGGGAAGAGGCTATTAATAATTTTATACCGGAAGAGTACTGGACTATAGATGCCCAGATTTTGCCAAAGGGTGAAAAGAAACCGCTTACTGTTCATTTTTATGGTAAAGATAAAGAGAAGGTGCAATTAACTTCAAAAGAAGAAGTTGATAATATAATTAATGCTCTTAAGGGAAAAACCCCGGTAGTAATGAGTGTTAAAAAATCAGAAAGAACCAAAAAGCAACCGCTTGCATTTACTACAAGTACGCTTCAGCAGGAAGCATCAAAGAGACTTAATTTCTCTACACAAAAGACCATGAGGCTGGCTCAGCAGCTGTATGAAGGCGTAGACATTAAAAAACGCGGTACAATTGGCTTAATTACCTATTTAAGAACTGATTCTACTAGAGTATCCGATGAGGCAAATGCAGCAGCTGCGCCCTATATAGAGGAACATTATGGAGAAAATTATGTAAATAAGACGGATACAAAAACCAAAAAGGGCTCTAACGTTCAAGATGCGCATGAAGCTATCCGTCCTACAGATATAACGCTTAATCCTGTAATGGTTAAGGAGTCGCTAAGCCGTGACTTGTTCAGATTGTACCAGCTTATATGGAACAGATTTGTGGCCAGCAGGATGACGCCTGCAATATATGAGACCACAGTAGTTAAAATCAAGATTGACGATTATATATTTAACGTTAATGCTTCTAAGGTCAAATTTGAAGGATTTATGTCAGTGTATTCTTCGGATGACGATGATAAAGATAAAAAGAATGTTACGCTTAAGAGCATAGATGAAAATACAGTTTTAGAATTACTTGATATAGAAGGCGTGCAGCATTTTACTCAGCCGCCGGCTCATTTTACTGAAGCTGCTCTTGTAAAATCATTAGAAGAGCAAGGTATAGGAAGGCCTAGTACTTATGCACCGACAATAACCACTCTTTTATCAAGACATTACATTGTCAAAGAGAAAAAATGTCTGTATGTTACGGAGCTTGGTGAAGTTGTCAATGCGATAATGAAAGAAGCCTTTGCTACAATAGTGGATGAGAAATTTACTGCGAATATGGAGTCGCTGCTTGATAAAATCGAAGCCGGAAGTATTGAGTGGAAGATGGTTATCAGAAATTTCTATCCCGATCTTGATACGGCTGTTAAAGAAGCTGAAAGGGAACTTGAAAAAGTTGATATAGAAGACGAAAAATCTGACGTTATTTGCGAAAATTGCGGACGAAATATGGTAATCAAATATGGTCCGCACGGAAGATTTTTAGCATGTCCGGGATTTCCTGATTGCAGAAATACCAAGCCATACTACGAGAAAATAGGAGTATCATGCCCTAAATGCGGTAAAGATGTTGTGCTTAAAATGACTAAGAAAGGCCGCAGATTTTTTGGGTGTGAGAATTTCCCTGATTGTGATTTTATGTCATGGGGAAAACCGTCAAATCAAAAATGCCCCAAGTGTGGCGGCTATATGGTAGAAAAGGGTAAGAAACTTGTATGCGCAAATGATGAATGTAAGAATGTTTTGGAAAATATAGAACCGCAAATGTCTGAAAATTGATTGATTTATGCTATTTTTTGGTAAAATATTGAAAAAGGGTTAAGATGTGCTATAATTATCACGTTCTGTTTTTGCAGACATCAGGAGGGAACGATGAGGGTTCAGTTACTAGATAAGACCAGAAGGATTAATAAGCTGCTACATAACAATAACAAATCAAAAGTTGTATTTAATGATATATGTAACGTGCTTACCGAAATATTGTATTCTAATATATTGGTAATCAGCAAGAAGGGCAAGGTGCTCGGGATAAGCAGCGGTAGTGGCATAGACAATCTTATTGAACTAAGAGATATAAGAGTCGGAGGTTTTATTGACCCGCTTCTTAATGAGAGACTGCTTGGGATTCTTTCTACAAAAGAAAATGTCAACCTTGAGACTCTTGGGTTTACAAATGAAGTGGAGGGTTATTGCGCAATTATTACACCTATTGATATTGGCGGTGAGAGACTCGGGACTTTATTTGTATACAGAACTGATAAGCTTTATGATATAGACGATATTATACTTGCCGAATACGGTACTACGGTTGTCGGACTTGAGATGATGAGATCTGTCAATGAGGAAATTGCCGAAGAGAACAGGCAAAAACAGATTGTCAAATCGGCTATTAGTACTTTATCATTCTCGGAGCTTAAGGCTATCATTCATATATTTGATGAAATGGATGGTAAAGAGGGCATTCTTGTTGCCAGTAAGATTGCGGATAGAGTTGGGATTACCAGGTCGGTAATTGTTAATGCGCTTCGCAAGTTTGAAAGCGCAGGGGTTATAGAGTCGCGTTCATCGGGAATGAAGGGGACGTATATTAAGGTTGTAAATGACGTAGTGTTCGATGAGTTAAAAGAACTTAAAGAAAAAGATGATATTAAATAGGTATTCCGTAAAATTATTAAATTTTAATTTTAGAGGTTAGTTTACAATGTTAAATTGCCGATAAATTAACTAAGACAAAGGGATTTGTAGATTTTTCTATAAATCTCTTTTTGTTTTTTGAGGATTTTGCAGCATAATATTCGGGCATATGTTGTGCTAAAATTAAAAAATAGCCCCAATATGATGTAAAAATCTTCAAAAAGCACTTGTGTTTTTTTTAATATATTTTATAATTGTTGTAAGCGTAGATTTTTGCGGTAGTAATTTGCAATGCCAAATATTAAGCTGCAGCACTATGTATGCTTACCGGAGGGAGGAAAGTCTATGTTTAGTTCAAGCGTTTTCAGCTATGCGAACGTTCTTACTAAGGCGGCGGACGCAAGCTGGCTAAGAGAACAGACCATTAGTAATAATATTGCCAATGTAGACACGCCGGAATACAAAAGACAAGATGTGGATTTTGAAGGCATTTTAGAAGCAGAGCTTGGAATGTCCAAATACGAAACGCTGGATTCTAAAATTAAGAATATTCATCTTAATCATTTGAATGCCAGGACATATGTTGATTCTGCCAACTATTCTTACAGAAGAGATTATAATAATGTTGATATTGATACCGAATCTATGGAACTTGCTTCCGAACAGATAAGATATCAGGGACTTACAAGTAGTATTTCACAAGAAATCAGCAGGCTTAAGACAGCAGCTAAGGTATAGGGAGTTTTTAGTTAAGGAGGAATAGATTATGGCAATGTTTCAATCGTTTGAAATAAATGCTTCAGGCATGACTGCTCAGCGTTTTAGAAGTGATATTATTTCAGAAAATATAGCTAATGTTAATACTACAAGTACTGAGGACGGAACTCCATATACACGTAAGGTAGTTACTTTCCAGGAAAAAGGCGTTAACGGATTTGAAGATTATCTTAGAAAGGCCAGAGGAGATTTGATAGGTAACGGTGTTAAGATTACCACGGTTTCCGAAGACCATTCGAGTGAATATAAGATGGAATACGATCCGTCCAATCCGGATGCGGATGAGAACGGCTATGTTACCTATCCAAATGTAAATATTGTTACCGAGATGACAAACCTTATTGATGCCAGCAGAGCTTATGAAGCTAATGCCACAGCTTTTGAGGCTAGCAAGGGAATGGCTCAGTTGGGACTTAATATAGGACAGTAAAGGAGATTATAGATGAATATTACTGAACTTACTAATGTGTCATCGCCTTATATAGAATCAGCGATTAAGAATAATAATTATGTCGCAAAACAAGAGGAGGAGCAAGGCTTTGACACTATATTTCAGTCGGCATTGGATATGATCGGTGAGACTAATGATTTGGAAAATGCAGCTGAATCGGCTGAAATACAGTTTGCTTTGGGAGAGGCGACCAATACACATGATTTGTTGGTGGCTCAGGAGGAGGCTAATGTGGCTTTGCAATACACCGTAGCAGTTAGGGACAAAGTTATAGAAGCTTATCAATCTATTATGAATATGCAGATGTAATATTATACGCTCAAGGATAGCTCCACGTCATAAAAAGAGAGGTGTTATCCTTGAATGTTTGTATGTTTTAAGTTGTTTATTTTTTGTTTTATCTTTTGTTAGGAGAACCTGATGCAAGAGCGTTTGAAAGGAATTTTAGATAGAATTAAAGAGTTTTGGAACAAACTTAGCCGCAATCAGAAAGTGCTTCTTATAAGTATTGTGGCAGGTGTTGCTGCAGCGATTGTGGTGGTGGCTGTATTAGGCTCTAGAGAGACTTGGATTACGCTTATAACCTGTGAGTCTACGGCACAGTCTTCTGAAGTTAAGACTTTGCTTGATGATAACGGTATCGAATATCAGGTTTCTTCAGACGGTCTTACTTATGAAGTATTAGAGGAAAATGAAGCGGATGCCAATATACTTTTAGGTGAAAACTCTATACCGACAGAGACGTATAGTATTGATAATGTTTTTGACGGCGGCTTTTCTTCAACTGAATCGGATAAGACCAAGAAATATCAGCTATATACTGAAGAAAAACTTGCAGAGCATATGCAAACCATGCAAAACGTTAAGAGTGCAAAGGTTTCTTTGTCTATTCCTACTGATGACGGCACGCTTATAGCAGAAGATCAGGACACTTATGCAAGTGTTATTTTAGAGCTTGACGGCGAGCTAAGTGAAGAACAATCGCTTGGTATGGCACAGTTTGTTGCAACTGCGGTAGGTAATGATACGACAGATAATATCCTGATTATGGATACTGACAGCAATGTGTTGTTCTCGGGCGGTGACTCAGATGATGAATCAGGCAAGACCCTTGGAACCGGAGATGATCAGCTCGGATATCAGCAGGAAGCTGAATCTATGAAACGTTCGGAAGTATCTAATGTAATTTTGGGTACTGACGTGTATGACAATGTTAATGTTGGTCTTAACCTGGTATTAAATTATCAGTATCAGGAATCCACCGATCATCACTATTATGTTGATGAAGGACAGACACAGGGATATTTGGACAGCAGAAGTGAATATAATTCGGAGACTACATCAGGAAGCGGTGCTGTTCCGGGAACAGATTCCAATGATAATGATACTACATATGTAACAGAGGATAATGAGGTTACAGAAAGCACTGTATCTGACGTTACTGAAGATTATCTTCCTAGTGAAGAAATAACTAATACAGAAAGTGGTGTGACGATAGATTATGATACATCATCGGTTTCTGTTGTGGCTACAACATATCACATCTATAACCAGGATGAGATGGAAGAGGATGGGACTCTTGATGAACTAGGCATGACATTTGATGAGTTCGTTGAGGAAAACAGTGATAGAGTTAAGTTAGAGGTAGACGAAGATTTATATACGGCTGTGCAAAAGGCAACCGGATTTTCTGAAGACAATGTTACTATTGTTGCATATGAAGTTCCGTTCTTCCAGTATTCGGATGATGGAAGATCGATAACCGATTACTTTGAGATAATTTTGGCTGTACTGATATTTGCATTGCTTGGATTTGTTGTGTTCCGCAGCATGAGGCGCGAGCAGGAAGAGGAAGTCGAGCCCGAACCCGAACTTTCTGTAGAAAGTCTTCTTGAATCGACAAAAGAGGCTGAGGAATCACTTGAGGATATCGGTTATACTGAAAAATCCGAGGTTAGGATACAGATAGAAAAATTTGTTGAAAACAATCCGGAGGCAACCGCGGCGTTGCTACGTAATTGGCTTGAGGAGGACTGGGGTTAGAATATGGCTGCAGATGATTTAAGTGGAGTACAAAAAGCAGCTATTTTGCTCATAGCGTTAGGACCGGAGATGTCATCTACGGTATTTCAGCATCTTAAGGATGAAGAGATTGAAGAATTGACACTTGAGATAGCTAATACCAGAAGCGTCTCATCCGAGCTCAAAGAAGAAGTGTTGAATGAGTTTTATCAGGTATGTCTTGCTCAGCAGTATATTGCAGAAGGTGGTATTGGATACGCAAGAGAACTTCTTGAAAAATCCTTCGGTAATGAAAAAGCTCAAGACGTTATTACAAAACTTACAGCTTCTCTTCAGGTTAGACCTTTTGAGTTTATCAGAAAGACAGATCCCGGACAGATACTTAACTTTATTCAAGATGAGCATCCGCAGACCATTGCCATGATTTTGTCTTATTTGCCGGGTGCACAGGCTGCACTTATTGTCGGTGCCCTGCCGCCTGAGAAACAGGCCGATGTTGCAAAGAGAGTTGCAATGATGGACAGGACATCACCTGATGTGATTAAAGAGGTGGAGAACGTATTGGAAAGAAAGCTTTCATCACTAATTAATCAGGATTACACAATTGTCGGCGGTGTAGATGCTATAGTCGAGATACTTAACTCTGTAGATAGAGGAACAGAGAAGCATATCATGGAGTCTCTCGAAATAGAAGAGCCGGAACTTGCGGACGAAATCAGAAAGAAGATGTTCGTATTCGAGGATATTTTGCTTTTGGACGATCGTGCGATACAGCGTGTGCTGCGTGAGGTTGAAAACTCAGATCTTAGTATTGCCCTTAAAGGTGCAAACGAAGAGGTTCAAAATGTTATATTTAAGAACCTGTCAAAACGTCTTGCGGCAATGATTAAGGAAGATATGGAGTTTATGGGTCCTGTACGTATGAAAGATGTAGAAGAGGCTCAGCAAAAGATTGTAAATATCATCAGGCAGCTTGAGGATTCGGCTGAGATTGTTATTTCCAGAGGTGGAGGCGACGAGATAATTGCCTAGTAATAATTACTTTAGGGCAGGTATGCTCTCTGACGAAATACCGAAAAGGGTAATTGATACAAATGATCTTTTCCAAAAGAAGATGGAAAAGATTATCGAAGAAGAAAAGAAAAAGAAGAATAAAACCTCAGATTTTGTAGCAGGAATAGATGCCGAAAGATTAGACGCTGATGCTGATGAGATTGATGATGAAAGTGTGCTTGGCGAAGAAGAATATGAAGAAGAAGCTGAGCCAAAGATAGATTTAGAACAGATTCAGCAAATGGCTGATGAGATGTTAAATGATGCTCAAAAAAGAGCCAATCAAATTATTGAAGAAGCAACTAATGATGCAGAGCAAATAAAAAATGATGCCAAAGATGAAGGCTACAATGAAGGGTATTCATTAGGCAACGCAAAAGCAAACGAAGAACTTGAAGCCCAAAAGGCCAGCCTATTAGAAGAAGATCAGATGCGCCGGCAAAATTATGAAAACGAAATGTCGCATCTTGAATCAATGCTCTTAGATACTATTCTTAAAGTTGTCAACAAGGTTTTTCATATTCAGTTTGATGACAGTAAAGAGGTTTTGCTCTACCTTGTCAGAAAAACCCTTACATCGACGGATGGGTGCTCTGAATTCAAGATTAGAGTTAATGAAGATAATGTTGAATATCTTAATGAGCATAAGGAGGATATATTGCAAAGAATCGGAACTGATTGCGCATTAGATATTGTTCCGGACTCTTCACTTATGCAAAATCAATGTCTTATAGAGACCGAGAATGGAATGTTTGATTGTGGATTGGATGTGCAAATGGATAATCTGATTAAGAATCTTCGTTCTTTAGCTTAAATGTAGGTTTTCGGGAGTAAAATACATATGGACTATAATATGGACAAATATATGGCTGTTGCTGACGGTAATTTTTTTAATCGCCTCGGCAGAGTCGTTAAAATAGTTGGACTCACTATAGAATCTGTAGGACCTAAGGCAAGCCTTAATGATTTGTGCATGATAATTTCAAACACAGATGAAGATGCTTATGTTATAGCAGAGGTTGTAGGCTTTGCAGATAAGCATCTTTTATTAATGCCTTATGACAGCGTAGAAGGTCTGGGTGTGGGATGTATTGTTAAAAATTTAGAACACCCGCTGCAAGTATCTGTTGGGCCGGCGGTATTGGGGCACGTTTTAGACGGGATAGGAAGACCGCTTGCAGGAGAGCAGATAGATACAAATGAGTTTTATCCGGTAGAAGCGCCTGCGCCGGATCCTTTAAAAAGGGTAATTATTAACGAAGTGCTGCCGCTTGGAGTAAAAGCGGTAGATGGACTTATTACTGTAGGCAAAGGTCAAAGAATAGGTATATTTGCAGGCTCGGGAGTAGGCAAGAGTACGTTGCTTGGAATGTTTGCAAGAAATACTAAAGCGGATATTAATATTATTGCTTTGATAGGGGAGCGTGGAAGAGAAGTAAGAGAATTTATTGAAAATGATTTAGGAGAAGAAGGCATGAGACGCTCGGTTGTAATAGTAGCAACGTCTGACAAACCGGCGCTAATAAGAAACAAGGCGGCCAAAACTGCTACTGCTATAGCCGAATATTTCAGAGATCAAGGTCAGGATGTTTTGCTTATGATGGACTCTCTTACACGTTTTTCAATGGCTCAAAGAGAAATAGGCCTTGCCAGTGGGGAACCACCTGTTACAAGAGGGTATCCGCCGAGCGTATATTCTGAAATGCCTAAGCTGCTAGAAAGAGCGGGTAACTCAGATGTTGGCTCTATTACAGGACTTTATACTGTTCTTGTTGATGGCGATGATTTTAATGAGCCGATTACAGATACGGCAAGAAGTATCTTGGATGGACATATTGTTTTATCGAGAAGGCTGGGACAAAGAAATCATTATCCTGCGATTGACGTATTACAGAGTATATCAAGATGTATGTCTGCTATAGCTACAAAAGAGCACAAAGGATATTCGGGGCAGCTAAGAAATGTCTTGGCTACATACCAGGAAGCGGAAGATCTCATTAATATAGGAGCCTATAGAAAAGGCACCAACAAAGAAATTGATTATTCTATGGAGCATATTGATGCGGTTAACAGCTTTCTTAGACAACAAACAGACGAAAAATTTTCTTTTGAAGAAGAAATACAGATTTTATCAGGCCTTTTTGAAAACTAGCTTATCTAAGGAGGGGATTTAATGGCTAAATTTACATATAGGATGCAGAATATTCTGGATGTAAAATACAAGTTGGAAACACAGGCCAAATCCGCCTTTAGTGCAGCAAATGCAAAGCTTATGCAAGAAGAAGAAGTACTTTCGGCTCTTCAAAAACGCAAAAAACTTTACGAGTTGGCTGCGAAGTCTTTGATGAAGGGCAATATTAATATCAAAGAGATTAAAGAAAATAAAAGGGCGCAGCAGGCTATGGATTATGCTATAAGCGAGCAGGAAAAAACAGTAAAAAAAGCCGAAGAGATGGTTTATCAGGCTCGTGAAAAATTAAATCAGGTGATGATGGAAAGAAAGACGCATGAAAAGCTTAAGGAAAAGCAATTTGAAGAGTTTAAACAAGAACTCAATATGGCTGAAAATAAATCAATTGATGAGCTTGTAAGCTACTCTTATTCAAATAATCAAGACTAAACGATATATCTCAGACGAGATGCCCCCCCGCCTCTAAGCAAAGCGTAGGCGGGGGAGAGAAACTTGTCTCAGGCGGGGTTCAATCTCCGT
>CAJOPM010000180.1 GCA_905236225.1 uncultured Eubacterium sp. | reverse complement strand
CGGAGATTGAACCCCGCCTGAGACAAGTTTCTCTCCCCCGCCTACGCTTTGCTTAGAGGCGGGGGTCATCTCGTCTGAGATATATTAATAATTCTGACTATAACTTTATGAAGCAGTGCTTCGTCTATAGGCTTAGATAGGTATGCCGCAAATCCGGCAGCTGTGTATAAGTCTTCTGATGCATGATTTTCGTTTGCACTAAGCATTATAAATGGCGTATTTAGATTTGGATTATCATAATCTGATGTAATTATTTCATGTGTCTGCATGCCGTCCAGCCCCGGCATAAGATGATCGAGAAATATTAAGTCGTATTTTTTGCGTTTGCACATTGCTATTGCTTCCTCGCCGTTTGTTGCGACCTCTGCAGCCACGTTAAAAGGTTTAAGCATTTTTTGAAGCACTTTTATATTAAGAGGAGAGTCGTCAACACAAAGTATTCTCTTCGAACTTAAATCCATAGGTGTAGGAGTTTCTTTAATAACATTTTTGTTTAGAATAGTATCATTAGTGTTTATAATCGGGTTACGAAGAGAGAGGTCTATATTTTTAAATTTTTTCTTTCTCAGTTCATCGTAAGAACGGCTTCCTATAATAGTCCAATCTGCAACTTCCTGAGGTATTACGGCTCTAAAATCCGTACCCATATTATATACACTGTGGAAAAAGACTTCTCCACCCATAAGATTCAGCAGCTGAGCGGTGATATATAAACCGAGTCCGCTGCCTTCTATAGAAGAGTTCTTAGTTTCATCAAGTCTTGAGAAGCGTTCGAATAAAGCTGCTTTATCTTCATTCTTTATACCGATTCCGGTATCGGAGACGGTGACTTCTAGTATAACTTCCTGAGATTTTTTCTGCCAAAAGCCTATAAAGCAATTGATTGACCCTTGATGAGTATATTTGAGTGAATTATTAAGTATATTGGTTATTATTTGACTTATGCGTCTGTCATCACCAATCAGTTTTTGGGGAAGAAGAGGGTCTACAGTAATTTCAAAGTGTAACCCCTTTTCTTTGGCACGTTCAGAAAACAGGCTGATTATATTTTCAATCATATGCATGGTATCGTATTGTCTGGGGACAATTCTGAATGTTTCTGTTTGAAACCTTGCTATGTCCAAAATATCAGCTATGTTATCCAGTAAAGTAAGAGAAGCATTCTTAATGTCGTTAGCATAATCGATTATGACGGGGTCATCGCTCTCTCTTAGTATTGAAGAGTTAAGCCCGATAACAGCATTTAGAGGTGTTTTTATTGTGTGTGACATCTTCTCAAGGAAATTACTGGTTTCTTCATTTCTCGCTTTAGCCATAACTGCCTGAAGCTGTGCATTATGATTTATTGAAGCATATCTCCATAATAAAGACAGACCAAATAAAGAGCCGCCAATTGCTATTAAGGTGTTGACATGAAAGAGCGGATTGTAATAGGAATATGAGATTCCGAAGAATATCAATATACCCATTGCAATTACTGCTGCGTAGACCGGTAATGAATATTCTGCTTCATTTTTCTTCCTAATAAGAATAATAATTAATGTAATTGCCGTATACATAGTAAGTACTAAAAGAGCGGCATTTCTTACGTCAATGTAAAAAGTAACAGAACCGATTTGAGTAAGGGCAAGTATTACCCCTAGTATAGTAAGCGCAAATGAAATATAGAGTATAACGCTGTTTAGTTTATAAAAACTGGTACCTTCAATCTTTCTTATAAACATTATAAAAGGCGGAGCAGCCAGTAGTCCGGATAAAAAGCAAACCATATCACAGATTTCGACATTGCCAAAATATACCTGTCTTGACAAATCTTGTGTTATAACCCATATGCCTACACATAAAAGCGAGAGCGCAATCTGAGTGGTGCCTGAACCGAGCATAGTATAGCCTTGGTTCTTGGAGATAAGGCGGATGAAAAATAAAAATAATGACATTATTATCATAAAAAGGCTAAGCAACATAGAAAGCATAGATGATTTAAAAATATTAGCCATTATGGAAGCCTTGTCGCCGACATAAACACTCTCTAGCTGGCGAGACGGTATATATTTATCAGAAGATATGGTAAGGCTTAGGGTCATAGCCGAATCACTGGACATAAGAGGGATTTTAAGGTATTGATACGGCTTTGAGAGCCCGAGAAATTGCAGCCTTTGGTGACCGTTAATATTAACGGTGATATCTTGCATATAGCAAAAAACGACCAAATAATCGGCGTCGGATACAACAGTTGGCAGTGTATTAGTTGCAGTCATATAGTGAACGGTTTTTGTCTGTTTACCCGTAGTTGTATTGCTAATGGTTGTTGTGCTGACATTCCATTTTTCAGTCATTTGAGTATAATGACCGTCCCACCATAGATTTCTAAGGTGAGGTGTAAAATGTGATGCAACTATTAGTATAATTAAAACTGAGACAATGCTTAAAAAGGTATACCATATTATAATACTTCTTTTAGTCGGTGATATTTTCATTAGTCTGCTCCTTATATTGCTGAGGTATTATCAGCGTAAGTTCACTTCCGTCGGATGTATCTGAAATATTCATATTTCCACCTATTAGTTTGATAAGGCGGCCGGCGACGGAGATAGACATAATATTGCCATCTGTATCAAGTTCAAGCGAATCCTCACTAAGCAAAGTATCATACATTTCTTGAGGCATATGATAGCCCTGTATGTGAAGAATGGCTTTAATATCGTAACGTTTTTTGGAACGAATTACGCCGGTAATTGCTAAGTCAGCACCGCTTGCAGATTTTTCATTTAAAATAAAATTAAGCAACAATGATGTAATCTGGCGAATTAATTCTAAGTCTCCTGTCAGTAAATTAGGAATACTTTTTGAGACTGTAGCTGAAAATGTATAACCCGAATCAAAAAAAGTGTTTTTGTAGTTATATAAATCTGTTAAAAAATCTGTCGTTTTGTACTCTGAATTTTTGACTGTAATTTTGCCGGAGTCTATTCTGGAAATCGTAAGAATATTATTAATCAGTAGAAGCAGTTTGTTGCCGGCGCTGTTAATATCTTTGGCGGAAGAGACTACTGATTCGCTAGAGCTTTCCCTTGTCATAAAAGTTGACATGGCAAGTATGGCATTTAATGGAGTGCGAATTTCGTGTGATATGTTTGCAAGGAAAGCCTGCTTTACGTTGGTTTGTTGAACGTTTCGCTCTGCAGACTCGGCATCTTCTTTAGATACGGATGTAACCCACACAATCATAAATAATGTGCAACCAAAAAGACCTAATGACAAGAATCTTCCGTTTTGCGAAAGTGGGGAAATAACCAGGGTGATGAGCTCTAGAACACCGCCTGCCATCGCTATTGTAAATCCGGTAATAAGAGTCCACATTTTTTTAAGAAGATATCTATATTTAAAAAACATAATGATAAAAGTTATCGGTATGTATGCAATTGATATAGATATCACAGCTATCATAGGGTAAATTAAATCTGTAAAATCAAAACCAAAGCAGTATATTAAAATTAGGCTAAATACTACATATATAATATCTGCGATACTGATAATATCTGCAAGAAGTCTGAAATGATGCTGCTGGGCGCCGTTAACGAGTCGTAATGCCGGAATCGGTAAAAGCATGACACTGATAAACTCAAGGGCATTAGCGGCAGTAGTGTCTTCCCATATTGCCGGAATAATTTCTGTCTGCAGAATCAAATATGAACCACAAAGAAGAAATGTCGTTGATATATAGGGATATAGTCTGCTGGTGCTTTTTCTGAGATTGAAAAAAAGACTGTAAATTAAAAGCAATATGGCGCCGACTATCAAAAATAAGCCGATTATTAATGTAATAAGATTTCTGGATAATAAGTTAAAAATAATAGAGGTTTTTGAGCCAAGATAAATTGTTGCCAGAGCTCCCTTCCACCCCTTGGCTTTTGTTGATGTGATAATTGTAAGACTTTTACCGCGACAATCACTTGGAAGCTCGGTGATAAAGCGTCTTCCGCGGGGCACAGATGTGGAAAATATACCTTTTGATGCGGTAAAACTGTCTACAAGTTTCATATTGATGTAAACCTTGATTTTTTGAAAGGAAGAAACATAGGAAATATAGCATCCTGTCGGAAGATTATCGGGGATAGTGTTTACATAATGCACGCTGCTTACACTATCACTGACAGGAATGTCGGCAGGAGTATCTGTAACACCTGAAGATAATAATTTATTATTAGAGTCGAAGGTATAATAATGCCAATTGCTTGAAAGTGAAACAAAATATTCAGACTCATCATAAAAAGAGTCGTTAGTTTTAGAAAGGGCAGTTTGTACCAATGCAAATACTATACAAAAAACAATAAGTATCAGATATATATGCTCTATACCTTTTAGTTTGTGTTTCATTTGATGATTCCTTCTATGATATTTTTAAAATTAGTGCATTTATTTATAAAATCATTATGTGACGATAAAAGAGCATCTAAGTCCTTGGACTTAGCAAGTTCTTCCATATGAAGCGCCGAGGCGCTAAGCTCACCTGCACCGATAATTTTTGAGGATGATTTGAGCTTATGAACTGTTACCTGATATAAATATATGTCACGCTCAGATAATATCTTATTAAGTTCATCTATAGGAAGAGCATTGATAAAATCACTTACGATCTCAATATAAAAATCTTCATCAAAGCCGCAGTTAGCCAGACCTTCGGAAATATTAAGTAGATTTGTTGATTCTAATTCTTTTATTTTCTCATTCATGTGAATATTTTAGCACAATTTAACAATGAATTGAATTTATAGTGATTTTTTTTTGCGATTCTGATATCATATCTTTTATGAAAGATAAATCATGTATTCTTGTCATTGATGACGACCCGATTATTTTAAAGATATTAGCTCATGAGCTTGGCGATATAGGCGAGCTTATTTGTGTTGCATCAGGACAGGAAGCTTTATATGTAGCCAAGATCAAGATACCCGATCTTATTATGACCGATCTGTTTATGCCGGATATGAGCGGATACGAATTTATCACGGCAATGAAGAAAGAAGAAGATCTAAAAAATGTACCGTATGTAATAATGACGGGTAACTTTGATGAGACTTTTGAGATAGAGGGTCTTAGGCGCGGAGCTGCTGATTTTATAAAAAAACCGTTCAATTTATCTATTCTTAAGCAGAGAATCAGTAATATATTGCTTAGCAACAAAGAAAAACTTAAGCTTGTGACCATGGCGAACACAGATGCTATGACAGGCGCTTATATCAGGCGATATATTAAGGAACATATGGATACGCTCGATCGTAACGTGAGCGGCTATTTTATTATTGTTGATTTAGATCATTTCAAGTCGGTCAATGATAACTATGGACATGATGTCGGAGATGATGTTATCTGTCAGTTCTATAACATTATCAGAAAGCTTATGAGAGATGATGATATTGTTGCGCGCATTGGCGGAGATGAGTTTGCAGTATGGTGCGCAGGTATTAACAATAAGAGCGTCATAGAGTCTCGAATGGCCCAGATTGTTGAGGTCACAATGAGAGAACTTGCAAAATACGGTGTTACCGTTTCGCTTGGCGCTGTTTGCAGACCTGTGGATGGTACGGATTTTGACGTGCTCTATCAAAAAGCAGATGAGGCGCTGTATATTGTTAAGAATTCAGGTCGTTCATCATATCATTTTTATTCTGAAAATGATGCAAATGGCAACGCATCAGTCCAGGAATTTGGGGCGATGTCCGTTGGCAGAGATGAGTTTGCGCTTCTTGTAGAATATATTAACAGAGCCCGGAAAAGATTAGACATAGAATGTTCAAAGGTGGTTTTTGCATTCGATAGAAGCAATGAGTTATTGCATCACGAAGATGAAATTGATTTTCTGCAGAAAACGCTTAGAATGTCTGATGTTATTATACAAAGAGCTGATGGCAGGTATGAAGTGCTGCTATCTGGTACCAGCATCCGTATGGCGCATGCTGCAGCGCATAGAGTCATATCCTCGTGGAGAAAGCATGGCAGCCCGGGAAAGATACTGCGTTACAAGGTTGAGGGGCTTCGAGAAAGCGATATATCTCAGACGAGATGACCCCCGCCTCTAAGCAAAGCGTAGGCGGGGGAGAGAAAATTGCCTTAGCTAAAGCAATACTGCAAAAACACTTACAGTTCCTCGTCGGCGAGCGGCAGAGTAAAGCTAAACTCTGTTCCGGCACCGGGAGTGCTTACAACCGTAATGTTTTCGCCGTGACTTTGGATGATTCCTTTTACAATAGAAAGACCGATGCCGCTGCCGGCTTTATCAAGCCCTCTTGAGGCATCAGATTTATAGAATCTGTCCCATATTTTGGGCAGATTTTCTTTTTCTATTCCCTGACCGTGATCTTTAACAGAGATAAAGACTTTTGTATTTTTGACAGTCGTATCTATATCAATTTTTGAATCATCAAAACTGAATTTAATAGCATTATCTATAAGGTTATAAAGCACCTGCTGAATTTTGGACTTATCAGCTTTTACTAAAAGGTGCTTGCCCGTAAGTGATAAGAAGAAGGAAATATGCCTTTGGCGGCAGGTTCCCTCAAATGTCGGAATTGTAGCCCTAATGGTCTCATTTATATCGAAGGTAATGATATCAAGCATGCCGGCTTTTGATGAGTTTTTGTTAAGTTCAAGCAGTGAGTCTGACAGTTTTTGCAGACGATTAGCTTCGTTGAGAACTATGTTAAGGTACTTTTCCTGATTTTCGGGTGGTATTGTACCATCAAGCATAGCCGTTATGTAACCTTTAAGTGAGGTTAGTGGAGAACGAAAATCGTGAGATATATTAGAGATAAATTTCTTTTGATCGTCCTCTAATGTATCTAGCTGATGAACCATAAAATTTATATATGATGACATCATACCGAGTTCGTCGTGAGATTTAATGACAGGCGCCATGACGTCATCACCTGAGTGATAACTTTTTAAGAAATGCTCAATTTTTCTGATCCTTGCCACATGAGTAAACATAATAAACATCATGCCGGCGAGAAGAATCAGCATAAATATAATATATGTAAGATACACTGATTTGAGCATGTTTTGAGCATCCAAATTAACGACAGATAAGGGTAAATGGATTATGATATATCCCTTTATTGAATAATTTACTGTAACCGGCGCATATACGCTAAGATGCTCTTCTTCAAAATAGGAATCAAATGTGCCGACCAGATAGGTTTTGTTGCCGAATTTAGTTATATCGAAATCATTTAATAATGTGCCCGAGTAGCTCTCGTTAGAGTCTATCATTATACGTCCTTTCGTGGAGGTGAGCCATATTTCGGCATTTAAATAGTCACCAAGCGAAGATATAAGCATTTGGAAATCATCTGATGATAAGGAACTGTTAAAATATTTAGGACCATAGGAGTCGGCAATGGAAAGAGCCTCTTTGTACAAACTCTTTGCGTGAGATTTGCAGCTTCTTTCAAATGCATCATTATAGCTGAACAAAGAGACTACAATAAAACCTGCTATGCCAAATATAATATATGCCAGTATCAGCTTGGATTTAACGGAGTACTTCATTGATGCACCTCGAATTTATAGCCTATTCCCCAGACCGTTGCAATGTTCCAGTTCTTTCCTTCGTGTATTTTCTCGCGAACTCTCTTTACATGAACATCAACAGTTCTGGTATCGCCTACATACTCATATCCCCAGATATTGTCAAGTAGCTGCTCGCGCGTAAATACCTGACCGGGTGATGAGGCAAGAAAATATAACAGTTCAAGTTCTTTTGGGGGCATATCGATGCTTTTGCCTTTATATATAACAGAGTAGTTGGTAAGATTTATGGTTAAATCTTCGTATTCCACTATTTTTACATTCGTATTGGTTTTCGGAGCCTCGGGGACATATTGACTCCTTCTAAGAACTGCCTTGACTCTTGCAACAAGTTCTTTAGAGTCAAAAGGTTTAATCATATAATCATCAGCGCCCATTTCGAGCCCTAATACTTTATCGAATACCTCGCCTTTAGCGGATAGCATAATAATAGGCATACGGGATGTAGTTCTAATCTGTCTGCAGACCTGGTAGCCGTCAATTCCGGGCAGCATAATATCCAATAGCACTAGATCGAAAGGAGATTGCTTAAGCATATCAAGAGCACTCTGACCATCGGATGCTATTTGAGTTTCAAAACATTCCTTTGTTAGATATAAAGAGATGAGCTCTGCTATATTAGCATCATCATCTACTATAAGTATTCTTTGTTTTGATGACATTGATTTTATCCTCCTGTTATTTGAGCGTAGCTATTGTAACGCCGCTATCGCCTTCTCCGAATTCACCTAATCTGTATGAGTCAACCTGTGCTGATTTTTTCAAGTAATCTTGTACGGCAGATCTGAGCGCCCCGCTGCCCTTGCCGTGAACTATTCTAATTTCATTAAGATGAGATAATATAGCGTCATCTATATATTTATCCAAAGCCATAAGCGCTTCTGCCTTGGTCTTTCCCAAAAGGTTTATTTCAGGAGAGATGCTCATGGATTTGTTTACAGAAGATTGGACAAAAGATTTCTTTACAGGTGCATCCGTAAATACTTCTGCTTCTGCTATTTTTTCTATATCTTCTATATTGACGGTAGAATTAAGAATGCCCATATTAACACTTAAATCTCCCTTGTTGTTAGGCAAAGTGTGTATTGTTCCGGTAAGTCCAAGTGAAATTACGCGCACCTTATCGCCCACATGAAGAGATGAAGCCTTAGGCGAAGGTGATTTCTTCTTAGGCTTAGATGAGGATTTATCATAAAGGTCTTTTATCTTACCGCCTACTTGTGAGCGCTGTTGCTCCATTTTTTTGATATCGCCTTTGGCGCCGTATTTATTAAAATCTCTAATGGTTTTATCAGCAAGGTCTTTAGCTTCCTGCAGAATCTTTGTGGCTTGTTCATTAGCCTGCTGAATAATTTTTTCCTTGCGGTTTTCGAGATTGACTTCTTTTTGGCTAAGTCGATTCTTAAGAGTGGCAATCTCTCTTTTGTAAGTTTCAATTTTAACTTTTTCATTTTCGGCTTTTGCTTTTGTGCGCTCAAGATCGGTCAGAAGTTTTTCAAAATCAAGATCGCTTTTGGTCATCTTGCTTTTGGCATCTTCTATAATATCTGTAGGAAGATGCAGCTTTTTTGATATTGCAAACGCATTGCTCTTTCCGGGGATACCTATTTTAAGGACATAGGTGGGACTTAATGTCTCTACATTAAATTCGCAGCAGGCATTCTGTACACCATTTGTCGACAGCGCATAGGATTTAATCTCACTGTAGTGAGTCGTTGCCAGCGTTGGGATATTATTATTATGCAGCCGCTCCAGAATGGCAGTGGCAAGAGCAGCACCTTCTGCCGGATCTGTACCGGAACAAAGTTCATCAAGCAAAACCAAGGAGTTGTGCTTTGCTTTTTTAAGTATATAGACAAGATTAGTCATATGAGATGAAAATGTACTTAGAGACTGTTCAATACTTTGTTCATCTCCTATATCTGCATATATTTGAGTAAAAACTCCGACTTTTGATCTGTCGCCTGTCGGAATATGTAAACCCGATTGAGCCATCAGGCACAAAAGACCGGCGGTTTTAAGAGATACCGTCTTACCGCCTGTATTAGGACCTGTTATTATCAGCTGATTAAATTCATATCCTAAATATATATCTATTGGGACAACACTCTTTGGATTAAGAAGAGGATGTCTTGCAGCTCTAAGGCTAAAAACTTTTTTGTCTGTCAGTATAGGCCTTACGGCATTCATATCCATAGCAAGATTTGCCCTGGCGAAGATAAAGTCAAGCTCTATTAGGGTGTCATGATTTGCCTTAAGCTCAGGTATGTATTTAGCGCAAAGAAGACTCAAATCCTTAAGTATTACTTCTATTTCTTCAAGCTCTTCGGATTCGAGCTGCTTTAGATCGTTATTAAGCTGGGCTACTGCCATAGGCTCGATAAATAAAGTACTGCCCTTAGAGGACTGATCGCATATTATGCCCGGGACTTTGTTCTTGGCATCTGAACGAACGCTAAGGCAGTAGCGTCCTCCTCGCATTGTGATAACCGTATCCTGCAGGCTGTCTCTAACGGTAGATGAAGTTAGCATTTCATTCATAAGAGAATGAATCCTGTTGTTGACAGAGGCCATACGGCGTCGAATATTTTTAAGCGTATCAGAGGCATCATCATAGAATTCATCTTCAGAACTGATGCATCGTCTGATTTCACTTAAAATACCGCCAATTACAGTAAGATTGTCAAAGAGCTCATCAAGGCAGTCAGAGGATAAATCTGAGTTGTCTTTTGTTGAGTATGTTTTAATTCTCTTGGTAAGCTCTAAAATATTAGCTATGCCAAGCAGCTCCATAGAATTCAAAGTGCCGCCGATCTCTAAGCGCTTAAGCGAGGGCGAGATATTAAAGATATTGCTAAGAGGAAAATCGCCTTTGGCAAATAAACGGCGCATAGCGCACTGAGTCTGCTCTTGCATAGAGTTTATGGCATCTATATCATCGAGCGGTCTTAGCTTATCGCAAAGCGCCCTGCCTTCATCGGAGCTGGCTTTATTTTTAAGTAAATCAATTATTTTATAATATTCTAATGTGTGTAATACTTTCTTATTCATAATCTTTTTTATTTTATCACATATTTTGCTGATTTTTTATAAAACCAAACTCATTTTATGATTTAGGTATCCTTTATTTGAACTATTTGAGGTATAATGATTTAGATATTTGCAAATCGGATTACTTGAGGTTTTGATATGGCTGAAGATGATAAAGATTATGAGTTGCTTGAAGAACAGGTAAAAGAAAAGCCCATTAGCAGGCGTAAGAGAGCAAGATGGGCCGGATTTGTTATTATGTTTGCTGTGCTTTTTGGAGCGGTAGCAGCTTTTGTATTTACGATTATCAGTGCGGGACTTACAGCATTAAATGAAGAATCTTTAGATTCCTATTATTTGAGTGATGATGCAAATAATGAGGAGCACAGCGTGGCTTCTACGTATACGCCTCAGCAGATCAAAGAAGAGATAGAATCAGAGGTTGAGAAGCAAATGGCAACTAGCGGGATATCATCAGAGCAGTCTTATCAGGACAGCTTATATGATATAGGGCAAGAGGCGGATTGTTTTATTGCGATGGTGACAGGAGTCAGCAGTGACAGAGACTGGTTTGATACAGGCTATCAGACAGAAGGCAAATCAAGCGGCATTATTATAAAGAAAAGTGATAATAATATAATGATTGTAACTAGCGCATCGGCGGTAAGCGATGCAGAAGATATTACGGTATCCTTTTGCGACGGAACGCTCTGCAGTGGCAAGCTCAAGGGTCGGGATGAGAGCATTGGACTTGCGGTAATAAAGGTTGATACTGCCGATGTCAGTGATGATACCTTTGATAAAATTAAGGTGGCGCCTATTGCCTCTAAGAGCAACTTATCACGCGGTGATATTGTTATTGCAGTGGGAGCGCCTTCCGGAATTGATTATTCTGTTCTTACAGGGAACATTTCTACGGCAGCAGATATAGCCGGCATTTACGATGGCGAGCTTAGCACGTTTTCTACCGATATTACAGCAAGTACGTTATCTAATGGTGCTATACTTAATTCGGATGGCGAAGTTATAGGTATTATAAAATCTGATATAACACAGTCCGGAGCATCGTCTGCGCTTGGGGCGATTGTGATGTCAGATATAGAAGATGAATTAGATATGCTTTGCAAGGGAGATAAGAAAGCATTTTTTGGTGTTAAAATATCTACAGTTACACAGGTAATTGCAGAGCAATACAGCTTGCCTGAAGGAGCGTATGTATATGAGGTTGCGGAGGATTCGCCGGCTATGAATGCAGGACTTCAAAAAGGTGATGTTATTGTTAAAATTAACGGCACTAATATAAGCAATGTATCTGATTATGAGAAAGAGTTTGAGAATTTTGAGGACGGCTCGGCAATAAATGTTACACTTAAGCGTATGGGAGCAAATCACAACTATACCGAAATTACGTGCACAGGCACGATAGGAGAGGTTAATTAATGATATATATTGAACAACTTAAAGAAGGAGATAATATCAGTCAGATTTATCTTTGCAAGGAAAAAAATACTCGCATGACTAAAGGAGGCAAGCCTTATGATGATGTCGTGCTTCAAGATAAGAGCGGAATATTAGCGGCTAAGATTTGGGAAGTATCTTCAGGCGGAATAGAGGATTTTTCCAAGACGGATTATGTCGAGGTAACCGGTGAGATAACCAAATTTAAAGATGCCCTGCAGCTTAATATACGCCGCGCCAGAAAGGTTTCGGAAGGAGAATACGATCCGGCAGACTACCTTCCGGTTTCAGATTATGACGTTGATGAAATGTATGAAGAGCTGTTATCTTTTATCGAAACTATTAAGAATGACTATCTAAGAAAGCTTCTAGAGAAAATATTTAAGGAATCCTCTAAGCACTTTAAGGACAGCTTTAAGGCGCACTCGGCAGCAAAAAGCGTACACCACGGTTTTGTGGGAGGGCTGCTAGAGCATACATTATCAGTAACAAGAGTCTGTGATTTTATAGCAAAAAATTATCCTTATATAAACAGAGATCTGCTGATTAGCGCTTCAATTTTGCACGATATAGGGAAGATAGATGAGCTGTCTTTGTTTCCCGAGAACGACTATACGGACGATGGGCAACTGCTGGGGCATATTTATATCGGTGCGAGATGGATAGAAACATATGCAAGAAGCATTGAAGGATTTCCCGATGCATTAAGGAGTCAGCTGGTGCATTGTATACTTGCTCACCACGGAGAGCTGGAATTTGGTTCGCCTAAAAAACCGGCTATTATAGAAGCGCTTGCGCTTAGTTTTGCCGACAACTTAGATGCCAAGATGGAGACTTTCAAGGAAAGCCTTAAAAATGCAGGCGAGGCAAAGTCCGGCGGTTGGTTGGGATTTGACAGATACATAGGCTCTAATATCAAAAAGACGGATAATTGGTAGATATAGAGGTACTTACGTGAACAAGAATGATAATTATATTATAGAAATAACAGACTTTACATCAAATGGGGAAGGCATCGGAAGAGCCGATGATTTCCCTTTATTTGTTAAGGATGCAATTATTGGAGATAAGGTATTAGTCAAGGTCATCAAAGTAAAAAAGACATATGGCTATGCACGACTGCTTGAGATAATTGAGCCGTCATCAGACAGAGTAGAACCTGAGTGCCCTCAGGCAAAAAGATGCGGCGGGTGTCAGATTCAAACGCTCTCATATGATAAGCAGCTTGAGTTTAAGCAAAAGCTTGTAAGAGATAATTTATCAAGAATTGGTGGGATAGATAATTTTGACATAGAGCCGATTGTCGGTATGGAACATCCTTTTAGATTTAGAAATAAAGAGCAGTTCCCAATAAGGAGAAACAAAGATGGAAAGATAGTAGCCGGCTTTTTTGCCGGGCGAACCCATAGTTTGATAGAAATTGACGACTGCAAAGTCAGTATGCCTGTTATGAAGGAAATAATGGATGCTGTTTTGGCTGTCGCAAACAAATATAACGTCGAGCCTTATGACGAAGAAAATCATAGCGGTATTTTACGTCACGTTCTTTTAAGATACGGTTTTTACAGCAAGCAGATTATGGTCTGTTTTGTAATCAATTCAAACAAGCTGCCTTATAGCGATGAGTTTATTAACAGCCTTGCAGATATAGACGGAGTGCATAGCATTTGCATCAATATTAACAAGAAGAAGACGAATGTAATCCTAGGCGATAAAACTATTACTCTTTGGGGAAAGGATTATATAGAAGATCAAATATTAGGACTTACGTTTAATATTTCGCCGGTTTCGTTTTACCAGGTTAATCCAACGCAGATGCAAAAACTATACTCTATTGCATTAGAATATGCCAATCTTACAGGTGATGAAATTGTGTGGGATTTGTACTGCGGAATCGGGACAATTTCGCTTTGTATGGCGCAACGGGCCAAATGGGTTTATGGTGTCGAAATTGTAGAAAGGGCCATCGAAGATGCTAAGATTAATGCAATTAAGAACAATATCACTAATGTAGAGTTTATGGCGGGTAAGGCTGAAGAGGTTGTGCCACGTTTCTATGAAAATAATTCTCAAAAACCTGATGTGATAGTAGTCGATCCTCCAAGAAAAGGATGCGATAAAAAGCTGCTTGAGACTATATCTTCGATAGAGCCGGACAGAAT
>CAJOPM010000179.1 GCA_905236225.1 uncultured Eubacterium sp. | reverse complement strand
TAATTGACAACACCGGCTCTAATCCTTGACCTTTGAGATATTCATATATGGCAATACTTCTTTAAAAATTCCATGCGCTATCTCTTGTGCATAGCTCGAATGCGCCTGATCTGCAACATTTGGCTCATCAACAATCACATATACTACAACCTGCGGATCATCTTGCGGTGCATATCCTATAAATGAAACCAGGTAATTACCGTTGCCGCGCGGATATTTTTGGGCAGTTCCGGTTTTCCCTCCGATATCATAGCCTTTAACCCCTGCGTCAGATCCTGTTCCATCCTTAACAACTGCCCTGAGATATTCTTTAATTTTGTTTGATGTATCTTCTGATATAGTCTGTTTAAGCAAAGTCGGCTCGTTTTTGCTCACCGTATCGCCGTTCTCATCCACAATCTTGCTTACGATATGTGGCTGATAATAATTACCGCCATTTATCAGCGATGAAAATCCGCAGGCCATCTGAATCATAGTAACGTTTATGTTCTGCCCAAATGAATTAGTCGCCATAGTCGTAAGCGACATATCGTCAGCAGAATATACCAAAGTATCGGTCCTGGCTTCTCCGGGCAAATCAATACTTGTTTTAAGACCAAATCCAAATATGTTTTGATATTTGGACAAATTATCCTTGCCAATAGAATAAGACATTTGCATAAGCGCATCGTTACACGACTCCATAAGAGCCTCTTTTACGTTTAACGTACCATGTCCGTTTCTGTTAACACAATGAATGGTAAAGCCTCCGATCTTTTCGTAACCGTTGCAAACATAACTTTCATTACCGCTCATAGTACCTGTCTCAAGTCCTGTTGCAACAGTAAAAGGTTTCATTGTAGATCCGGGTTCATAAGTTGTTGTTATGCAGAAATTCTGCCAGATTGAATTAAGTACTTTAAGTTTTTTCTTATCTGACATATTCTCAATTTCATCTTCCGAGTAATACTCAGAAAGATCCCACGGATTATTCAAATCGTAATCAGGATAAGAAGCCATAGCAAGCACTTCGCCACTATTAGGATCCATTACAATTGCTGCGGTATTTGCGCTTCCGTCACTTGTGCCTGATGAATATTTTTTATTAAATGCTTTTATTTTCTCTTCTACTATTGATTGTATATTGACATCAAGCGTTGTAACCAGTGTATTACCATCCTGTGCCTCAACTATTGTTGTAGTATCTTCACTGCCCTCTTCAAGATAACCGTATTTTCTACCGTCCACACCATTTAACATACTGTTATAATAGTTCTCAAGCCCGCTGATTCCTTCATTCCCGGACGTTGTAAAGCCCACTACGCTACTTGCCAAAGTACTGTAGGGATATTGTCTTTCATATTCTTTTTCAAACCAAACTCCGCCCACATAAGGATGATTTTCGTCATCATCTAATATTTCCTGAAACTCTTGTATCTGACTGTATGTAAGTTCTTTTTTCAGTACATAGTATTGGCTGTTTGGATACTTTTTAAGTATTTTTTTAAGCTTCTTTTTCGTAACGTCAAAACAATCCGAGAGCGCATCTATAGTGGGCTCTATATATTTTTCGCTACTTGTCAGCACCTTGCAGTCCAGTATTACATTATATACTTCTGTACTGGTAGCAAGGACAGTTCCCTTTCTGTCCGTAATATCGCCTCTTTTAAACGGAATTGTCTGTGTGCTGTATTCTTGTTGTCCAAGTACGGTTTTAGTGTATTTGTCTCCGTTTACAACTTGAATATATACAATCCTTGCTATAATAGCAATCAAAGCCAGCGCGATTATTATAAATAAAAGCGCCAGCTTCCTTTTCATTCTAGACGAAAACTTCAGTTGTTTGATTCTTTTTCTAACTCTTCTAGGCAAAACTTCTAACCTTCTTTATTACATTGCTCATTATGGTATATCTTCATATTGTTCCATGTAATCGTCGGAATCAACATTATAATAAATAATCTGACCCGACTTTGGATACTGCATATCAAGATCATCAATAGCTCTTTGTTTGATCTTTGTAAGATCTGTTGATAATTCTATCTCATCTTCCTTTGCATTATTTTCTTCTTGTATGTCCATAAGCGAGCTTTCAAGCGCAGCTATCTTATCTTGTTTTGAAGATACCTCAGCCGAAACGTAAATGTATGAGCCTAAGCTTAGGCATACAACTACAAGTGCCACCGTAAGCGATGCAACAGCTTTTGCATTAAGCGCACGCGCTCTGCTTCTGTTCTTCTTAGTGCGCGCATCTACGCGCATCTTTTCTCTATGACGCTCCCTTTTTATTCTGTCATATTCTTCCGGCTGATACGCATTACTGCCCTCAACGTAGTAAGTTTTTACATTTAACCCACTACTCTTTGCCGGCGAAGCATTACTCGCTTTGATTTCTTGCATAACATTTCTCCCTAATTCCTTCAATGAATGTTTCTCTCAAAAACCCTCAGCTTTGCACTCTTTGCTCTTGAATTTACGTTCAACTCATCATCTGTGGGCAATATCGGTTTTCTTGTTATTACCTTCCCTTTCGATTCTTTACCACAGATGCACACCGGAAAATCCGGAGGGCAAGTACATGGATTCTCGTTTTTCTTAAAAGCCGCTTTTACAATTCTATCCTCAAGGGAATGAAATGTGATAATGCAGATTCTCCCTTTATCATTAAGCCGCATTATCATATCATCAAGTGAATCCCTAAGTACTTCTAATTCCTTGTTAATTTCTATTCTTATCGCCTGATATGTTCTCTTTGACGGATGTCCTGATGTCTTTTGTATTTTCTTTGGAATAGCTGCGCTAATAATTTCATTAAGCTGTCCTGTAGTGCTAATGACAGTTTGTTTTCTGGCGTTTACTATATGCTTTGCTATATTTTTGGCAAACCTGTCTTCGCCGTAATCTCTGATGATTCTATATAGCTCCATCTCGCTATACGTATTTACTACATCTTTAGCACTAAGCTTTGCGCTGCGATCCATCCTCATATCAAGGGGCGCATCGTTTGTAGAATAACTAAAGCCGCGCTTACTTGCATCGAGCTGGAATGATGAGACCCCTAAATCTAATAATATGCCATCTACTAATCCGACTCCCAAACCATCTAGTACATCGCACATATTACGGTAATTGTCTTTCACTATTGCGGTCCGCTTTGCAAAGGTCTCTAGCCTCTTTGTTGCTGCGCGTATAGCATCCTCATCCTGATCAATTCCTATGAGTCGACCGCTCCCTATCAGTCTTTTTGCAATCTCATATGAATGACCGGCGCCGCCTAATGTTCCATCTACATAGGTGCCCTCAGGCCTGATATTGAGATTTTCTATTGTTTCATTCAGCATTACTGATATGTGCTTAAACTCCACTACACAAAATCTCCTTATATGCCTAAGCCAAGTTCCGCCATATGCTCCGCAATCTCGTCCATATCGTCGAAAGAACACTCATCATTCCATCGCTCTTTGCTCCAGATTTCGATGCGACTCAAGACGCCAACCAGAACGACTTCTTTAACAAGGTCTGCATGCTGCCTAAGATTTGACGGAAGGAGTATTCGGCCCTGTTTGTCAATTTCGCAGACTGCAGCACTCGCAAAGAAGTATCTGGAAAACTGGCGAGCGTCTTTTGTGGTAAGTGGTATGCTCTTAAATTTATCTTCTATGCACTTCCATTCATCGTTTGCATACACAAACAAACAGCCGTCTAAACCCTTCGTCACCACGAATTCATCGCCAAGTGCTTCTCTGAATTTCGCGGGAACGATGAGTCTCCCTTTAGCGTCTATGGAATGGTTGTACTCTCCCATGAACATAACATTTCACCACTTTGTGACTAAAAATCCCTAATTTTAATAGTCACCACTTTGCACCATTTGCTACCACTTTTTACCACTTGTAGATTTATTTTAACCCACATTTTTTAAAAATGCAAGAAAAATTATCCCAAAAAGCCTTAATTTAAGCCGTTTTTTTGACGGTGTCAAGATGTGGTGGTCATTCCCAAAAAATCATTCTATAATTTGTATAGCGGCAAAAAAAATTATCCCAAGTGGGAAAAATGCCCACTTGGGATAATTTCGTATTATTATTTAGCTAACCATTTCTTTTTCTTAATTACTATAATGCAGATTATCGATACTATTATAATTATCGCCGCCAGCATCTGTGATACCGCTATTTTCCCGCCGAAAATCTGCAATTGATCGGTTCTTAACGACTCTATCCAAAATCTGCCTATCGCATATCCTAATAAATACGTAAAAAATGTTTGTCCGTAAAACGAAGTTTTCTTGAATGTCAGAATCATTATTATAAGCACCGCTATATTCCACAAACATTCATATAAAAATGTAGGATGTACCTGTATATATGAAACGTTATTTATAATCTCAATATGCGCTGCAAGTTCATCTGAAATATCCCGTGCTCTTACTGCGCTTACGGGAAGCTGCATTGCAAATATATTATCCGTATATCCGCCAAATGCTTCTCTGTTAAAGAAATTGCCCCATCGGCCGAAAATCTGACCGAGGATAAGCCCGCACGCTGCAGTATCTGCGATTTGGAAGAATTTAAGTTTCTTAATCTTGCAATACACAAGCGCGACAATCACTGCCGCTATTACACCTCCGTATATTGCAAGTCCACCCTGTCTAAGATTAAGAATGCTTATCGGGTTGTCCTTATACAAATCCCACGAAAATGCAACATAATAAATTCTTGCTCCGATAATTCCGAATATAACGCCCCAAATAGCAAGGTCAATATAAATATCAGGATTCTGTCCGCTTATCCTTGCTAAGCGTCTTACCAGAAAAACTGCCGCTACAACGCCGGCGGCAATGCATATTCCATACATTGCCACCGTAAAGGACGCTATATTAATGCTCTTAATTACGTTGCCTAGATATATATGAAGATTCGGAAAATTAATGTTCATATCCATCGAAACGTATTCTCCTATTTCTTCTCATCCTGAGTTACTTCGATTTTTCTGATCTGCTTAGTTCTGATTTCTTTGGAAATCTCATCTATAAATGTATCAAGCGCCTTAACGCCTTCATCGCCGGCATAGCGGCTTCTTACGGAAACTGTACCATCCTGCTCCTCTTGTGCTCCTACAACAAGCATATAAGGAACTCTGTCAAGACGTGCAGCTCTAATCTTATATCCTATCTTCTCCGAGCGATTATCAACTTCAACATCTATATCATTTTGAAGAAGCTTTTTCTTAACGCTATTTGCGTACTCTTCATATTTCTCCGAAATAGGAAGCACTCTAACCTGCTCAGGGCAAAGCCATGTCGGGAAGAGACCTGCATAGTGTTCTATAAGCCATGCCAGCGTTCTTTCATAACAGCCTAAGGATGTTCTGTGAATAATATACGGACGCTTCTTATCGCCGTTTTGATCAATATAGTACATATCAAACTTTTCAGCGATTTCGCAGTCAAGCTGAATGGTAATCATAGTATCTTCCTTGCCATAAACATTCTTGGCCTGGATATCTATCTTTGGTCCGTAAAATGCAGCCTCTCCTTCTGCCTCGGTATAGGTTACCCCCTTTTCTTTCAGCACCTGGCGAAGCGCATCCTGCGTACCTTCCCAATATTCTTCATCTCCTAAATATTTTTCCCTGTTGTTAGGATCCCATTTAGAAAGTCTAAAGGTAATATCATCTTCGAGTCCTAATGTAGTAAATACATAATATGCAAGATCTAAGCATCCTTTGAGTTCTTCTTTAGCCTGATCAGGTCTTATCACAAGATGTCCCTCTGAAATAGTAAACTCTCTTACTCTGGTAAGGCCGTGCATCTCTCCTGATTCTTCTTTTCTAAACAGTGTAGATGTCTCGCTCATTCTATAAGGAAGCTCTCTATATGACTTTTGCGAATTCTTGTAAACATAATACTGGAACGGACATGTCATCGGTCTTAGTGCAAGCACTTCTTCGTCATTTTCCTCATCGCCCAATATAAACATTCCGTCACGATAGTGATCCCAATGTCCTGATATTTTGTACAAATCGCTCTTGGCCATATACGGTGTCTTGGTTCTGACATAGCCCCACTCTTTGTCTTCGAGATCTTCTATCCAACGCTGCAATTTCATAATCATCTTAGTTCCCTTGGGAAGAATCAACGGAAGTCCCTGTCCTACAACATCAACAGTTGTAAACAATTCCATTTCGCGCCCAAGTTTATTATGATCTCTTTTCTTAGCTTCTTCTAATTGCTGCAGATATTCCTTAAGATCATCTTTTTTGTAAAATGCAGTTCCGTATATTCTTTGCAGGCGAGCTTTGTTCTCATCGCCCCTCCAATATGCCATAGATGAAGATATAAGCTTAAAGGCTTTAACATTTTTTGTATTCATCAAATGAGGTCCTGCGCATAAATCCACAAAATCTCCCTGATCATAAAATGAGATTTCCTCTCCATCTTCCAAATCCTCGATAAGCTCGACCTTGTATGGCTCGTCTTTATCTTTCATAAGCTTAATTGCCTCGTCTTTTGGAAGTGTAAATCTGGTAAGCCTGTTTCCTTTTTTGATGATTTTCTTCATCTCGGATTCAATCTTGTCAAGATCTTCTCTAGAGAAAGGTCTAAAATCAAAATCATAATAAAATCCGTCATCTATTGCCGGCCCGATTGCAATCTTTGCTTCTGGAAAAAGATTTTGTACCGCTTGTGCCATAACATGTGATGCGGTATGTCTGATAACCCTAAGTCCCTCTTCATCAGAAGTAGTGATAATATTCAAACTGCAATCACTATCTATAATGCTTCTAAGATCTTTAATCTTGCCATCAACCTCTCCGGCGCATGCAACCCTTGCGAGGTTCTCACTGATATCAAGCGCTATATCGTATATGCTTTTTGCTTCACTATACTCTTTGCATGAGCCATCCTTAAGTGTAACTTTCATATCAAAATTTCTCCTTTATCTTCAAGTCTCGCTCGCGAGACTTGGCGCGGGATTTGCGTCAGCTTTAGCTGATATATTTCATGTGCAAATCCCTGCGCATCCTCGCGGAGCGTATATCTCAGACGGAGATTGCGACGGAATGCTTAGCATTCCTAGTCCTTTA
>CAJOPM010000178.1 GCA_905236225.1 uncultured Eubacterium sp. | reverse complement strand
CCTGCCGATAGAGCCTTATCAAGCTTAACAGTAAACTTTCCATCCTCTGCTATCTGTGGATGAATAGATTTTTTGTTAATCATAAGAGTGACAGTATCAGTAGTTTGTGCTATAAGCTTTCCGCTAATCTTTGTATCCTTGCTGTCTACCTTATTTAATTTTACCCTTGAGGCTGCAGTTTTGGAGAGTTTTTCGCTTCCGTCTACGGCAGTGCCTTTCGCTGTAAGCGAAGTACGTTTTTTGCCGGACGAAGTAGTATCTTGCGCTACAACTTTTATTTTATCTCCCACTTTAAGCGATGAGACCTTTACCGAAAAATATCCCTTACTATTTGTTTTAGATGTATATGTTTTATTATTGTCCTTTACCTTGATCGTACAAGATTCCACGCTCTGAGACGGGATGCGTCCGTATACTTTTTTCTCCTGAGCTACAACTTTTCTAAGCTTAGGCTTGTTTTGCGCGCCTTCTATCACAGTATATTTTTGCACGTTTGAAGCTCTATTTTTCCAATCATAGCTATAAACTTTTATAGTTTCTCCAGTTGTAAGATCCGGAATCTTAAGGGTAAATTTCTTTGTCGTATTGTTAAAGGTATAGCTTGTCTCTACTATTTCTTTGTTACTGTAAGCATCATATATCGTGGTACTGATATAATTATCAATCTGCCCTTTTGGTATATAAACCTTTGATCCTCTAACAGCTACAACCTTGCAATACTTTGAATCATCAAGCGTTCCTTTAAGCGAGGTTTGATTATTTTTTACAGAATTTATTATTGCAATATTTGCCGACGAGCGACCTACCGTGATGGTTTCATATGCGCTTATTCTCCCGGACGCATCGGTTTGCCTTACCATAATCACATCATTTGCAAAAAGATAGTCAACGTCAGTTTCAAAATATCCCGATTCATCTGCCTTACTTGTATATACGTCTCTTGGCGTAACTACCTCTATACTTGCATATGCGCTCGCCTTGCCGCTTATGGAAGTATCCGTATTGGTAGCCTCATTTACGTATGGTTTGGTAGATACGCTTGTATCAATATTGTCTACAGCTATGTATTTTATTGTACTATTGCCAAGCTTATCCGTTGCTTTTACGGAATATATTCCATTTTCCGAAACAGTAAAGCAACCTGATGATATGTTTTTGGCTCTACTCCATTTTGCATCATCAGCTCCGTAAACCCCCTCAAGATAACACACAGATGAAACCGTAGAGTAATCCGATGATATTACATATATATCCGCAGGATCTCCAAGCGTATAGCTATGCGCCTGACTTACTACAAGATTAGGTCCGTATGTATCTTCATACTCTGTTCCAAGAGCCATCTGATAATATGAGTAGCCGGCTTTTTGCAACACTTTATCAACATACCAGGATTTAGCAAAAACGAGCTCATCAGCATCAGAAGAGGTCTTCATGACATAATTTGCCCCCTCTTCAAATTCAAGATGCCAGTTATCATCAGCATATATTTCAAGCGTTCCATCCTTAGACTGCTCGGTTATGTATTCTTCTACCACATCTTCGAACATCTTGGTCTTTCCGATGATCAGCTGATTCTTTACCTCGGCACCTATCGGCGGATAGATATTTTCATTGAAATTCTTAGTTACCCAAACGAATATCTTACTATCTGATACCGTCTGCCCGTTACAGGTTAAGGACGATATTCTGTGAGCCGAAGAATTTATTATCTTGCCTTCTTTATCATATCTTGCGGGCTGCGAGGTATCGATAGTATATTCAACACCGTCAAATATCACAAGGCCTTTCCAGTTGTCCCAGTCAGGCGCAAGTATCGGCACATATCCGCTTTGCGCAAGGTAGTTCATAGCCGTATCCGTCCACGTATTCCCCTTAACCGAAGATGTATTCATATATGCCGAAGCCTGCCACTCTAACATTTCCTTAAGCTGCGCACCGGTTATGTAATAAAACTTCGACCACTGCTGCGAATACTCCTGAAGACTAAGAATATCCTTTAGTTTTATTTCTTTGTCTATTTTGATATAATCCGACGCCGAATCCGCCCCAGCCACATTATATGATGTTGATGATATGATTGGATACGAAGAATACTGCGGTGCCTGCTCTTCTATAACCTTTTTTGCATGGGCTATCTTGGCATCATTTACCAGCTGAATAAGAGCATTGTCTTCAAACATTCCAAAATAATTGTTATAGCCCTCTTCAGTAGCAGCCTCGCTCTTTTCAACAAGCGCAAGATATTTTTCGTTAAATTCATTATTCAAAGCCACAATACTCTTATCTTGAGCGTCGCTTGAAGTTATTTCTCTAACCGAAACGCTCTTGCTTGATACCTTGACTTTATTATTTGATGTAAGAGTCAAATTAAGATTGGTGATTCCTAACGCAGTGCCATGATCGGCCTCCTGAACCACTGCGACCCCATTCATAAATCCTGTCTTTGATCTGACATTATCATATCCGTAGGCAATACTACTGTACTCATTATCAGCAGGATAATTTCTATGCGTATGTCCTAAGCAGAGCACATCAACGCCCTCAATCTGCGTAAGCTGATATCCCACATTCTCTTCTCTTGTCCCTTGCGCCGTCTCTTCTCCGACACCACTGTGAGCAAGCACAACAATAATGTCCGCTCCCTCGTCTTGAAGGAGCTCTACCTGCTTTTCAACGGATTTTACTATATCGTGTGTCTTTAGCGTATCTCTCCAATAAGTATAAGAGCTAAGAGCCGGTATTGATGCTCCGGTAATGCCGATCTTAACCGTTTTATATTTCCCGTTTGAAAATTTTATCTTCTTTTTTATTATCTTTCTTGTATTCCAAGGATATGCACCCGAATCTGCCTTTGTCACATTGGATAATACAACTTTACTTGATAATCCCGAAGCCTTAAGCGCTTTGTATTCGTATGAATATCCATAATCAAAGTCGTGATTTCCCAGGGTAATAGCGTCATATCCCATATACGACATAAGCTCGTACATATATTGCTCATCCGCTGCTATGGTGTTGTTCATAATGGATTTTGAACCCAGGCCATAAACCGTATCACCGCAATCTACCAGAAGTGACGCGCCATTTTCAGGCATTGCGGCCTTTTTTTTGTTAATTATATTTGATATTTGTGCTAAAGAACCGCTTGAGTGCGACGAGGCCGTATCATAAGAATATGTAATACTTTGGCCATGAAGATCCGTAGTCGAAAAAATAGTAAGTTTTGCTGTCCCCTTTGTAGCAGCATTAGCCTTAACACTTGCTATGGGCGCAAGTGTTAAGGCTATCGATAATACAAGTAAATATACAATAATGTTTTTGAGTTTTTGGGGCACCTAATCTCCTCCTAATACTACCTGGAAGCTTTTGCTCTCATATCTGTATATGTCAAATCCCAGAATCTTAGAGCCTCGGTCTGCTCATGATAATCAGCAAACGGAAGTGGCACTATGCCTTTCTCAAAATCTATTTTTTTAATTTCTTCATCGAAATCTGATTTAACAGTGGGCTCGTCAAATATCGTCTGAAGCTCATTTGCATGCATAAAATCAAGATAATGATTAAACCGCTCGGCGTGTCCTTTTTGTATACTGTCAAAATCGGCATTTTCCAGCAATTTGAATATATCTTTTTTTACTTTAAGATCACCTAGCGCAATATGCTGGATATTATGGTATCTTGCCAGCTCTCTTACGCGGCCGTCACAAGCCAGTATAAATGCCGGCGTACCGGACAATACCGCACATATATTTCCGTGAATTCTGGTTCCAAAACTTAAGTCTCTTCCTCTAAGATATTCAAACCAGCTTTCTGCATTAATAAAGCCTCTTACCTTGTTTTCTTGATATAATCTGTGTTTGTAATTAAACGGATAGAACTCTTTATCTTTGAGCACGGTAGGCGATGAGGTCGTAAGTCTCATGCCGCAATATAACGTCTTAAGTTCATATGTATTTTGCACAACATAGATATGATCTTCTATTTTGGTGCAGATATCATGCATGTAGTTGTGCACCTTCTGCGGCAGCATAACCTTAGAGTTAAGACTTATCTTGGTATCTTTATTGAGAGTAAACGGCCTTGCCTTTGGCAAATCCTCTCCGTAAAGATACATTGAAGGACAGCCTATAACAGTAAAATGTTTCTGTGGTTTAAATCCAAGTCTTTCCAGATAAGTTGCCGTAAACTCGCCTCTTAGACCTACCATATTCGATTTTTTTAAAACTGCCTTGATAAAGTCTTTTACGGCTGAATCAAGAGCCGGATTCTTATCTATACTTCCATCGGTCTTTCCCTGATAGCCTACCCCGACTACAATACACGGGATGTTAAGCCTCTTTATATTTTTGGTCAGAACCTTCATCTGATCTATAAAAGAAACTCTAAATGCATTTGCAAGAGGTATGATAAACGCATCATATTCTGCATTTATTCTTCTGACCTCTTCTTCCGACCACGTCTTATTTGCTTTGGTAAAATCTATCTGATTGCCATCCCTCATAAGCGCTCTTGCAATACTGTGAACAAAAATCAGATTGCCTGAATTCGAGCTTACCAGATCGTGATATATCGCAGATATATGCGTCGGATTTTTAAACGGGCTTTGCGGCGCCCTCATAATATACTTCTTCATAATGTAATTCCCTCATATTATCAATCGGCAGCTTTATAATCCGTGCCGAATACTAAATCAATAACCCTGTCTGTTGAGTGTCCGTCTAAATATTTAAAGTTCTTAGATAAGAAACCTTCGAGTTTTTCTTCTTCATAGTCCTCATTTTCGAGCGATTCAATAAGCTCTGAGCTACTCTTTACTATCTTGCCCGGGACCATTTCTTCATACGGCTCATAGAAACCTCTGTCTGTGTCATAGGTATCAAAATCAAATGCATAAAACAGCATCGGCACCTTTAAAAGCCCCGCCTCATAGATTACAGACGAATAATCCGTAACCAAAATATCAGTGACGGTAAGAAGTTCATTAATATCAGGATACTCTGTAACATCAATAATACAATCCCTGTAGGTCGGCGGTATTGATTGTTCCATTTTAACAAATGGATGCATCTTTACAAGCATAATATCACCGCTTGACTTAAGATATTTGCCTATCTTTCCAAATCCTACGTCTTTAAAAGGAAATGAAGCCGATTTGGCGTTATTACCACGGAAGGTCGGCGCATATAATATGACCTTTCTGCCATCATTTAGCATAGGATATTCGCCAAAAACCTTTTCGCGCGCATTCTTTTTATAGTTCTCATCAAAGAATACGTCGCATCTTGGTATTCCCGTCGCATAGAATTTGTCCCTGCTAAGACAAAATGCTTCTGAATTATGGTCAGCCGAATGATCCGAACTAACCGTAACGTGGGTATAACATTTGTGAGCTTTGGTCATAAATGCCGGGCTTCCCTTCTTGCCAAGGCGTTCGAATCCAATCGTCTTAAATGCGCCGCATGCATGCCAAAGCTGCACTATCTTAACGTTTGGATCGTATTTATTGTAGTATAATTCCGGCTGGTAATCATCAACAAATATAATATCCGAAGTAGCCAGATTATATGCAAATCTAAATTTGTTTAAAAAGCTTCGGCTAGACTTAATGCTGTCTTTAAAATCAAAGCAAAATCTGTACTTATCTTTCATGCCGCGCTCTACCATTCGCTCGTATACGAACTTTTCATTACCAGCAAGCGTCCCTTCTCTGTCTGAAGTAAAGAACACTTTGTTGCCGCGCTTTTT
>CAJOPM010000177.1 GCA_905236225.1 uncultured Eubacterium sp. | reverse complement strand
CGTGCGCATCAAAAGCGGAGCATTTAACTTAAGTCGGAGCTTGCGACGGAATGCTTAGCATTCCTAGTCCTTTAGGGTACCCCGACTGAGTATAGTTTGTCATAGCCCCACCTACGCTAACGCTTAGAGGTGGGGGATTTCTCCGACTGAGTTAAATTTTATTCTACAGTAACGGATTTTGCGAGATTTCTTGGTTTATCAACATCACAGCCTCTTCCAACCGCTACATAATAACTGAAAAGCTGAAGTGGGATAATTGCCAGTGAGTTGGTGAAATAATGATTGGTCTCAGGAATATAGATAACATAATCTGCTGCCTTTTCTATCTCCGTGTTGCCTTCATTTGTTACCGCTAATACAAACGCTCCTCTGGTCTTGACCTCAACCATATTTGAAATCGTCTTTTTAAACAATTTCTCTTGAGTAAGAACTGCTGCAACTAAGGTCCCTTCTTCTATCAAAGATATGGTTCCGTGTTTTAATTCTCCGGCAGCATATGCTTCTGAGTGAATATACGAAATCTCTTTGAGTTTAAGTGACCCCTCTAGTGAGATAGCATAATCTATTCCTCTTCCCATAAAGAAAACATCCTTTGCCGCAATATATCTGTTGGCAAATCTTTGGATATTCTCCTCATTATGCAACAAAAGTTCTATCTGATCAGGGAGCTTCTTAAGGTCTCTGATAAATAACTTAACCTCTTCATCCGAGACTAATCCTCTTGCTTTGGAAAAATGTATCGAAAGCAAATATAATGCGATAAGTTGAGCACTGTATGCCTTTGTCGTCGCAACCGCTATCTCGGGGCCGGCATTGGTATACATAACCTGATCTGCTTCGCGTGCTATAGAGCTTCCTACAACATTTACAATAGCAAGCGTCAAAATTCCCTGCTTCTTAACACTTCTAAGAGCCTCTAGGCTATCAGCTGTCTCGCCTGACTGACTGATAATAATAACAAGATCTTCCGGATATAAAATAGGATCTCTGTATCTGAATTCACTTGCCACATCTACAGTTACCGGAATGCGCGCCATCTCTTCGAATATATATTTTGCCGTCATACCGGTATGATATGCTGAGCCGCAGGCCACTATATGAATCTGTCTGATCTTGTTAATTTCCTCGGCGCTAAGCGTAAGCTCATCTATAACAATACTATCTCCCTTAATTCTGGGCATTAGCGTATCATGTACTGTCTTTGGCTCCTCGTTCATTTCCTTTAGCATAAAATGCTCATAACCGCCCTTCTCGGCAGCATCGGCATCCCAATCTATATAACTGAACTCTTTTTCAATCTTCTCGCCATCAGTGTTGTAGAATATTATGTCATCTTCGCTTAGCTCTACAATTTCTTCGTTGTTAATATAGCAGACATCTCTGGTATATTTAAGGAGCGCCGGTACATCGGATGCGATGAAATTCTCATCAGCACCTTTGCCCACTATAAGCGGTGAATCCTTGCGAACCGCAAACACCTTACCCGGAATATCGGCATATATTATTCCTAAGGCATATGAACCTTCGACTCTATGCATAACCTTAATCGCCGCATCAATCGGATCGCCCTTGTAATAATAATCAAGCAGATGTGCAATTACCTCGGTATCCGTATCCGATGTAAAAACATATCCCCTGTCCTCAAGACGCTTCTTAAGCTTAATATAGTTTTCGATAATTCCGTTATGCACTACGGCAATTGTTTTATCTGCATTGTAATGCGGATGCGCATTATTCTCACTGGGCACGCCGTGTGTTGCCCATCTTGTATGACCAATACCGCTTTTGCCCGGCATAACGGCTCCGCCGTGCGTAAGCTCATGTAGTACCTTGAGCTTGCCGGTAGCCTTTTTTATATTGATATTTTTCCCGTCAAATATAGCTATTCCGGCTGAATCATATCCTCTGTATTCAAGTTTTTCAAGGCCGTCAAGCAGTATCGGTGCTGCCTGTTTACTGCCGGTATACCCTACTATTCCGCACATATTCTTCCCCTCTTAATATCCGTCACCGGTTCTAATTCCGGTAGCATTTGTAATTTCATAACTTATATTTGTAACCGTATCAGACGGTATATAATCGGTATTATCATATAAAAACTCGTGCAGCTTGATAACATTATCCTTAAGATCCGCTGCTATTACCGCATTTCCGACACTAAGATCCATCGTTGTCTTCTCAAACGGGAACCCGGAAGTATCCGTAACCTCATACGAAAATGCCTGCAGCATAAGTGTCGTAAGCTGACCGGTTGTAAGCGAAGTCGATATCTGAGGCAATATCTGATTAAGAAGTGAGTTAAGAGTAATAATGTTAGAAGTCTTTACCTTCTTTACCACTTTTTTAATTATTTTTCTTTGCCTCTCGGTTCTTTTAAAATCTCCTCCGGTATCTTTTCTGATTCGCATATATGCTACAGCTTGAATTCCGTCTAAAGTCTGTTTGCCCGCACTGATATATTCATCTTCAGGATTTTTATCTTCAAGTACGCACAAATCCCTGGTGGGTTTTCTCATAAGTTTAGCTTCATTACCGGTAACCTTGACCTCGACTCCTCCGACGGCATCAACCACATCAATTACTGCGGCAAAATCCACTGTCACATAATCCGTAATATCAAGATCAAGATTTTGATTTAACATATTTATTGCCTGATTGGCTCCGCCATACGCATATGATGCATTTGCTTTTACATATGATCCGTCAGACAAAAGATATGTATCTCTATAAACGGAGAGCAATTTGATTTCATTGGTATCATTGTTAACACTTACCACCATAATAACATCGGTTCTACCGTTCTGATAATCACCCGCCGTCCTGTTATCAAGACCAAAAAGCGCAATATTCGTATATCCGTCAAGCGCTTCTAATGTTGTCGGATCAAGATTATTAATATCTATTGCCCCTGCGTCTGCACGATTTACTTTACTAAGCTGTACATAGCCGTATAAAACCACTAATACTATAATAAGTACCAGCATCTCTATTACGAAAAACCGAATCTTGCTTCGGCGCTTGCGCTTTGGGCTGAGTTTCTTTTGTGATGTCATTAAAACACTACCTTACTGCTAACTATAATTCCTTAAATCTAAAGGATGCATTTCCTTTTTCAAAATTAATATTGTAATACGGATCGTTACCTCTAAGGTAACTTCCCCAACGCTCCTTAAGTATAAGTCGCGCCTGATTTTCCTCTACCTGTGTAAAAGGCCTTGATGTATCCCCTTCTATCACAATGTAGGGATCTTGAACCACATTAAAACCTGCTTTTCTCATTTGCAGGCAAATATCCATGGCCATATATCTGTGAGGTTGCTGCAGCAAATATCCTCCTGTCATATCGAGCGCTTCTTTCTTAATCATAGCAAGATGGAAGCATATTCCGCTCATATATTGAGTCAAAGAATCTCTGTGCATGTAACCTTTACTATTCTTTTTATGGTCGCAAAATGCATCGCATACCAGACCATTTTCAAAAAAGACGAGACCATTTTGAAGCACGCTTCCATTCTTGTGTACACTCTTCGTACCTACTGCTCCAACCTTTGGTCTTTTGACTATCCCCAGCATTTCTGCTATTGCGGAAATATTAGGAATATAACTTGCTTCCTCAGCAATAAGTGCATATCTTGTCGAAATTTCATGAGAAGACAGCCAGCTAAGCCCAGGAGAGTGGACTACATTAATTCCATGTTTTCTTGCATCAGATATAACCTTATTATCATTAAATGTATGCGACGTAACTATAATGGTAAGCTGTTTAAAATCCCTAATGCGATAATCCGGCCTGTAATATCCATAATCTGCTCTGGTACTTATCTTGTACTCTTCGCCTAATCTTCTAAAATGCTCTTCTAGAACTTTTTTGCCATTCTCGATATTCTTACGTCTTTTTGATGGATTACCCGTAGATGCTGCTGCATGCTGTCTCTTATGATACAAAACTTTCGGTATATGCACTACTACCTTTGCTTTCTCTGTGAGTCTTAGAATCAAATCGTAATCATGCGCACCTTCATACTCAGTACGAAATATACCTACTTCATCAAGCAATGTCCTTCTTATTGCAATGAAATGTCCAATATAATTGTTGGTATTGAGCAGTTCTATGTTAAGATCCGGCTTGAGCTTTGGCTGCACATACACGCCAAGATCGTCCGTTATCTCGTCTTCATCTGTGTATATCAGATCCACATTTGTATCGGTAGCCATTGCTTTGACTGTCTCATAAAGTGCACTCGCTTCAAGGATATCATCATGGTCTAATAATCCGACAATATCCCCGCTCGCCTTCTTGATGCCTTCGTTAAATGTAGCAGCTGTTCCATCGTCATTTTCCAGAGGAAGATATATAATCTGCCCATGCCCGTCTTCTTTGCTTATCGGTACAACTATATCTTTTACCTTAGTAGTTCTGCTCGCATCGGCAATAATAAGCTCATAGTTAGTATAAGTCTGACCCCTTACAGACTCTATCATATCACGAAGGCGCCTCTCATCAGTCTCATAGGCTGCAACTACAATACTGACCTTCAAAGGTCTCGGGAAGATATAGCTTCTTTGTCTATTAAGCTCTTCATCATCCGGAAGATACAAAGATATTACTTCTGAGTAATCAACCTCCCTGCCTCTTGTAATTTCAAGAATTCCCCTGACCCCGGACTTTACAATTCGCTCTGCCGCTTTTGTAATATGCTTGTCCTGATTATTCCCGCTCTCTCGTCTTTTTCTGATGTTTTTATTTTTGGTTGAATTTTTAACCGGCATTACATACACCTGCCAATAGCCAAATGTTACCTGTTACTGCGTATCAGTCTCGCTTGAATCATCATCCTCAGTCTCGTCCGCCGTATATTGTCCGAGATTTAATACTATCTGATAGCTGTAATTTTCCACAGTATCTGAAACAGTATAACCATCCTCTTCAGGGAAAAGGAACTCATGCAATTCTTCTACATTATTATCAAGATTAACCGGAATAACAATACTTCCTACGCTTCCTACCGTATCCGATGTCTTTGCTGTCGGAAAGCCTGTAGTATCTCCCATCTTATAATCGGAAGCGTCCGAAATTAATTCCTTAATTTCATCTGTAGTATAGCTCGTTGCCATATCATCCGTTATCGCCTCGAGCACCTTAAGAAGCGTTGATGAATCTGCCTTCTTGATTTTTTTCATAAGCTTTTTGATAACAATTCTTTGTCTTTCGGTTCTCGAATAATCTCCGCCCGAAAGTTTTCTGATTCTGGCGTAAGCTACTGCCTGGACTCCGTTTAGTGTCTGCTCACCTTCCGAAACATAAATTGCCTCATCGGTATAGCCTGTAGCATATGCCGTCTCTACTATATATTTTTGCATAGCACTTGCTTCTTCATATGACACATCAACTTTGATGCCCCCAAGCAAATCAACCATTTCAACAAGCGCTGTAAAATCGATTGAAATATAATCTGTTATCTGCAAATCAAGATTTGAATTAAGCATACTGACTGCCTGCGAAGCTCCGCCGGCAGCAAATGCATAATTTGCTTTTCTATAGGTATCATTACCGACATTAAGATATGTGTCACGATATACAGATGCAAGCTTAACTTCTTTTGTTACATTGTCAATGCTTGCTATAATTATGCTGTCCGAGTTGCCGTATGCTGCGCTACCCGAACTTCTTGAGTCAACTCCGAAAAGAGCGATTTGAGTATAGCCTTTATCGCCGGCCTCATCTTCTTCTACTTCAACATCTAACTCTTCATGCGTAATATTATCAAGGCTCTTGTCTATTTTATATGTAAAATAAAAATACGCTGCGCCGAAAGCAATCGCAATCACCGCAAATATTACCAGGATAATAACAATTATTTTTTTTCTGCGATATCTTCTCATACTACTACCTTTTCTAAAACGTTTTAATCTTCATCATTGTCTTCATCAGCACTCTTATCCATGAATTCTACATATTCATCGAGCACTTCATCCGTATCACCGATCTTGACTATCTCGCCGTCGTTCATCCACATTATTTTCTCGCAGAGAGTCCGCAGCGTGTTAATGTTATGTGATACTATAACAACTGTACGCTTCTTGTTGCGGATAAGCTTTTTCATTCTCTTTAGGCTCTTACGCTTAAAACGCTGATCGCCTACGCTAAGCACCTCATCAACCAACATAATGTCAGTCTTTAAAACTACTGTTATAGAAAATGCAAGCTTTGAATACATACCGCTCGAATACGTCCGAACCGGTCTGTCGATAAACGGCCCAAGTTCTGAAAACTTAATTATCTTTGGCATCTTCTCTCGGATCTCTTCTTTTGAAAAACCAAGCGCCAATCCCGAAAGCATGATATTCTCTCTTCCGGAGAGAGCCTTTTGAAAACCTACCCCGATTGCAAGGAGCGAAACAGAGTTGTCAAATGTATCAACATATCCTTCATCTGCCGAAAAGATTCCGGCAAGCGCTCTTAAAAGAGTTGACTTACCGCTTCCGTTCTTGCCGATAATTCCGAGTATCTGTCCTTTAGGGACTTCAAATGATATTCCTTTTACGGCTTCAACTATATCTTTTTTGGGCTTCTTTTTTTTATGTCTTAGTATTTGACCGAGGGTACGTCTGTTTACAGATTTGTATCTGATTTTCAGATTCTCGACCTTAATTGCAACTTCACTCATAAAAAACTAACCTCAAACTATATCAGATGACTTTGACATAGTTATTCTCGTTCTTATAAACCGTACGGATGCATATTGCGGAAACAACAATGGCAATTACAACCCAAAGCGCCCAAAATCTATAATCCATCGGTTCTTTATATACTACTGCATTTCGAAATCCCGTAACAAGATATGCAAGTGGGTTAACATCTGTCATAATACGGGATAATGTCGGATATCTGTCGCCAAGCCTATGCTCGATGGAATAAAAAATACCCGTCATATACATAAGTACTCTAAAGAAGATGTTAACTATATTTGATAAATCCTGTACATACACTCCTATATGCATCACCAGCATGCAGCATGCAAACGTCACCAAAAACAGCATGACCGCAAGCGGAAATATATTAAGGAAATAAATACTTAATCCGACACCCTGCACTATCATAAGTACTGCAGTAATTGCACATGCAATCAGGAACTTAAAGGCATTAACGAGCATCTCGGTTATTACGAGAATGAACTTGGGTATATATACCTTTGATATAGTTCCTTTATTTCTCTTAATAAGCCTTACCGACGACTTAACCGACTTATTGTAGAAGTTCCACACGGTAAGTCCGATATAAACAAACAGTGCAAAATGCGATTCTCTGGCTTCAAAAACCACACCAAAAATAAATGTGTAAACAAGCATAAAGCAGAAAGGCTCTAGTATCCACCACACCCAATTGAGGTAGGAACCGGCCACTTCCGCTTCGAGGGATGCCTTGGCCGCATATCTGGCATATTCCCAGAAACGTCCAAAATCCTTAAAAAATCTTTTCATGTCTTATTCGTCCCAAATCATTATCGTCTTTCCGATAAGTTTATGAATATCTGCTTCAAACGCTGCAGAAATATCTTTGACATTACGTACTCTCATCTGAGTACCTACAATATTTTCAAGATAATCAACTATATCGGGCTGCTCTACATACATATCAAGCAAACCTTTAAAATCGGCTCTTCCGCTGCGGCTAGAGCCAAATATTCTAAGTCCCTTTTCAAGTACCATACGGGTATTAATAGGAGCAAGCTCCTCTGTAACACCTAATATAGATATAGTTCCTTCCGGATGAATATAATCTATAATCTGGTTAATTGCCTTAGGCGCGCCCGATCCACCGGCGCACTCAAATGCGTGATCAATTCTTAGATCATCAGGTATCTGAGTCGTAAGGAATACCTCATCTGCGAATGTAAAATCGCTGAGCTTGTTCTCGCTTAAACCAAAAACATATATCTTGGTGTCAGGGTACTTTTTCTTAAGTAAAAGTGACGTAATATAACCTAAGTTACCATCACCCCATAAACCAATCACATTTCTGCGCTCATGCGCTATCTTATCAAATCTGTCCAGTGCGTGATAGCTTACAGACACCATCTCTGTAAATGCCGCAACCACCGGATTGATACCGTCCGGAAGAGGCAGAATTCTATCAGGAACCTCTTTAATATATTCCTGAAGGAATCCATCGGTTCCGCTTCCTCTAAACTTAGAACTTCTAAGATAATTCTCGCCTATCACATCATCCTTCTCGCTTGGGAGATTAGGAATCATGACTACCTTTTGTCCCACCTCAAAAGTTCCGGTAGGATCATACATAACCTGACCTATGCCTTCATGGATAAGAGCCATCGGAAGTTTCTGTCTAAGGACCTCCTCCGGACGCAGTCCCTGATAATATCTTTGATCTGCATTGCAGATTGAAAGATGTGTAGGTCTTACAATAACGTGCTCGTCATCAAAAGTTATATCCTCATAACATATTTCAAACTGTCTAGGACGTTTAAGCTGATATTTAGCATTTAACATTATTCATTTCCTCCCAGAAGAGCTTCCGCAACCTTAAGGTCATACGGATATGTAACTTTCATATTGGAAATTTCGCCATCTACAAGTGCAACCTTTTCTCCCTTAAGGACAAAAATCTTGCAGGCATCGGTAAGCTGCTCTTTCTCATCTTCACTAAGCGAATTGTAATGTTCTTTAAGTTTCTTTGCTCTAAATGACTGTGGCGTCTGTCCCTGATACATTACCTTACGCGGCGGCACATCATTGATAAATGTATTATCATCGCTTCTGATAATAGTATCTGTAGCCGGAATGACCGTATCACATGCGCCATACTCTAATGTGGCATCGATGTTTTCTTCTATAATCCTGTGACTGACAAAAGGACGTACGCTGTCATGTGTTACTATAACAGTCTCTTCATCAAGTCTGTAATTATTCTCTATATATTCAATTGCATTCATAATAGTATCGCTGCGGCTCGCTCCGCCCTCGATAACGAAAACGTTCTTAGCCGCCGGAATATACTTCTTAACCAAATCCTTGGTATTATTAACCCACTGCTTTGGTGTAAGTACTATTATCGCTTCAAATCTTGAATTAATTACAAACTTCTCAATAGTATGTATAATAATGGGCTTCGCCGCAATATTAAGAAACTGCTTTGGTTTATCAACATTTCCCATTCTCGTTCCGACTCCGCCGGCTAATACTGCTGCGAATATATTCTTAGATTCCATACTTAACCTCCTGAACAGTTAACTAAGTTAAATACAACCTCGAAATTGCGGGGCAACTCCAAGCTGACATTGCGCTGTATCACATATTACATTTGCGCAACCAATGCGCTATATTATAACACACCACACAGGTCAAATGCAATGAAATAAAGGACGCAAAAGATGCGCCCCTTACCTCTTTATAAACTCCATTATTCTGTCGGTAGCATGACCGTCGCATGCAGACATAAACTTTTTTTTAAAAGCCCTTACCTCATTTATGTCAAATTTGTCGTCTATATGCAAGATATAATCTATAATTTCCTCATTTTCCTCAAATACAGGTCCCGGAGTAAGCTCATCATAGTCATAATAGAATCCTCTCCAGTCATCAAACTCGGCTTTATCGTAAGCAAAAAATATCATAGGTCTTTCAAAAAGCGAATACTCAAATATCAACGACGAATAGTCCGAAATACATATATCTGCGTTTATGATAAGCTCCTCGATTCCAAGATCATCAGAAACGTCAAATGCAAAATCCGAGCACTCTTTATCTATTTTCGGTCTTACCTTTACTACCGGGTGATGTTTTATCAGCAAAATATATTCATCGCTCAAGGCTTCTTTCATCATTGCAATATTAAGCTTATCGGGAGCTTTTGCAGACGATACCCTGCCCCTAAACGTCGGTGCATAAAGTATGATTTTTTTGCCTTGCGCCGCTGGGATTGCGTCAAGAAGCCGGCGCCTTGCATCTTTTAAATATTCATCATCAAAAAAAACATCTGTCCTGCTTATTCCGACATCTTTTATGCACCCGGGATTATCTTCTTTATGCATTGCCTCTATATAAGCCCATCTCACTTCATCTGAGGATACCGTAACCATATCATAATCCGGATGCGAAGGGTATTTAAGAAGATTTTGCATCTTGTCTCCAAATATCATTCCCACCGTGCTAAATCCGAATCTTTTGAAAGCCCCGCACCCATGCCATGTGTTGATAATTTTTTGAGACTGCCTTTTTTTAATACAGCCTGCTACTTCCGATCCTTCGTCAAATACAACAATCTGCGCTGTGGCCGCATCCTTTACGTATTTAATGGCATTTATTGTATGTTTGATTTCTCCTACAAAACCTTTTCTCAGGAAGTGACAACTAAGCTTATAGCCCTCTTTATCAAGCCTGTCATATAGCAGGCGGATACTGTTTGATATCTTATCAAGCCTAAATTCAACAAACACTGCCTTGTCTTTTACAATAGGTTTTTTAGAAGCCCTTTTGTAAATTGCCGGAAGCAAATAGACATATTTTAAATCTCTGTATATCCCATATACAAAATAGAAAAACGGTCCTCGTTTCATCTTACACCTTTTTGATTTTATTCTTCATCAACCAGACTTTCTAAGAATATAACAACTTCTCTTGCGGCATTATCTCCATCTTCTAAGTATTTATCAGCAAATGCAGCAACCTTGTCCATATCACAGTTTTGATTATCTATCGCCCTAATCATTTGGGCGGCATCTTTAAAAGCCTCTCCCGGGAACTCATCAAGTACCCCGTCAAAGAACCCTCTTACATCTTCGTATTCTTCAATATCCGGAACAAATCTGTATATTGGCTTGCCTGATATAGCTGCTTCTAATATAAATGCCGAGTAGTCGGTAACGACCGCATCGCAAACCGAGAGCCAGTGGGTAGATGAAAATTGTCTGTCAAGTATTGCTCCCTTGCAGTCATTCGGATACTCACTTATCGGATGCGGCTTTATTACCAGATTATACTTATCATAATCAATAGCATCCGCAAGAGCCCTCATATACTCTACTTCCCTGCCATCTCTTCTAAATGTCGGCGCATATAATATAAGCTTCTTATCCTGAATATCATATACAGATTTGATGTCTGATGCCGCCTGCAGCTTGTAGGGCTCCCACTTAATAAAGTCGACCTTTGGAGGCGGCAGTACTTTGATGATACTCTCATCACATCCAAATGCTCTACTCATTGGCTTAATGCATGCCTTAGAGCTGACAAGCACGTAGTCATAATTCTTATGCATACGCATAAGCTGTGCAAGTTCCTCTGAATGTCCTTCCTGCTTTCCTACCAATTCATATCCGAATTTTTTGAATGCACCCATGGCATGCCACATCTGCACAATCTTTAAATTTCTGCGATGTTTTAAAATGCTTGCCGGTATGCAATATCCATCAAGCAATACTACTTTTGACCTTGCAAACTCTCTCATAAGCGGCCCGCTCATATATCTAAAGTAGCTTAAATCAAATGATGTATCGGAGCTTTTGTGCCTGCACATCACTTTTACGTCAATATGTCCGACATTCTCTATAATAGCCTTTATAAGCCTTATATCTATAGAGGGTTCATCGGATTGCCTGCTAACTATAAGCAGCTGATTATTCTGACCTGCAAGTTTGTAAAAGCTGTAAAGTATATTTAAAAAGACTATACCTATTTTGATTATTTTTTTATTCATGAGGATGTATGCTCGCTTTCCTCTAATAGTTTTCTGATTGTTGCTGCATCTGCAACCTTGTCAAAGCCTTCGGTTGATTCTTTTCTAATCAATACCTTAAACGTAAGCAGCAAAAGTTTAAAATCCAATAATACATTGTAATTCTCAATATACATCAAATCGAGCCTGAGTTTATCATATGCTGTCGTATTGTATTTGCCGTATATCTGTGCGTATCCTGTAAGCCCGCCCTTTACCTTAAATCTAAACTCAAATTCCGGTATATCCTTAGTATATTTTTCCACATGCTCGCATCTTTCCGGCCTGGGACCGCACCAGCTCATATCGCCTTTTAGGATATTGAGGATCTGCGGAAGTTCATCGATTCTGGTCGCTCTTATCCAATTGCCTACCTTTGTGATTCTGGGATCATGATCGGTTGCCGGAACGGATATCCCGCTTTTTTCGGCATCTACAATCATACTTCTGAATTTTAAAATACTAAATACTTTACCACCTTTGGTGACTCGCTCCTGTCTGTAAAATACAGGCCCTCCATCATCTAACTTTATAAGCAGCGCCACAACAAGCATTATCGGTAGCCCCGGAATCAGCGCAATAATACAAAATACAATATCAAAGATACGCTTTGCAAATTCCTGCATTTTTGAAAGTCCCGTGCCTTTTACGAGCAAAAGCGGCGTATCAAAGAGCGTAATGTCGGTAGCTCCTCTGTTGATAATATCTGTAATCTTTGGAACTATATAAGTTCTGATTTCTCTTTTATAGCAGTACTTTAAGATGTCATTTCTCATCTGCGCCTCAACATCATTAATTACCACAGCATCATGCTTGGAGAGTTCGCCGCAGATTTTATCAAAGCCTTCATCTGTCGACATCATTTTGGAAATATGATATTTATCCGATCTTGTATCAAGTTTTAGCTTAAGCGAGACCGCATTAATATTGCCGTATATTAAAATCATATTTCTCGGCACATACATCCTGTGATATATTCCCGAATAGCAATAGCAACATATCAAACACACCGCCATATCAAGGAAATTAAGTCCGATAAGCGGCAGAGGATTCTGCATGACATTAAGCATAAGCGAAAGTTGGAAGTAAGTAATAAAATTACCGATACTAACCGCAACCCACTGCGATATAACAACATCCGTAAGCCTCAAATATCCAAACTTAAACGCCTCGCAGTAAACAAACAATATTAATATTAAAAAAGCATAGACACCTATCAGCACGAACTTACCGCGCCCGTTAAAAAGATGTCCCGTCATACGATAAAATCCATACCATACCATATAGAAAAGAAGCGCAAGAGCGACAATCTCTATCAGAGCCTCGATCTTACGCACAGTGGATTTTATATCGTCCATCCTTGCTCTTTTCATTATTAGTTCCTCTCCCAAAGCTATTTCAAGTCTCGCTCTTTTTTTGCAATAAGTCTGTTAAGTCCGCTAAACATTGCTCTTACAGATGCTTTAGTGATATTTGAACTTACTCCAACTCCGAATGTATCTTCATTGGTATCCAAATTCTTAATATGTATATAGGCTGCTGCCTTCGCCTCTGAACCGGCGCCAAGCGCATGTTCCGAATAATCAAGAACTCTGACATTCATATCAATCTCATTTGAGAGAGCATGTCTTACGGCATTTAAAGGTCCGTTACCATCAGACTCACAGCTCATTTCCTGACCTTTATACTTAAAGGTAACAACTGCATGTGCACTATCATCTGCAGAATCTTCTACCTTTACTTTTACAAACTCATAGGGGCTGCATTGCTGAAGATATTCTTTATCAAAAGCATCCTTTATGGTCTGCGGCATTACCTCTGTTCCGAGTTTTTCGGAAATCTTTTGTATTACGTCTGCAAACTCTTTGTGCATAGCCTTTGGAAGCTTATATCCAAAGTTTGAATCCATAACAAATGCCACTCCGCCTTTACCGGACTGACTGTTGATTCTGACAACCGGCTCATATTCTCTTCCTATGTCCGCAGGATCAATTGGAAGATACGGAACTTCCCAGTGTTCTGATTTGCGTTCTTTAAGTGCATGCTCGCCTTTGTTTATTGCATCCTGATGCGAACCTGAAAAAGCTGTAAATACCAATTTACCGCCATACGGGTGCCTTGGAGGCACCTGCATTTTAGAGCAGCGCTCGTAAACCTGAATAATCTCTTTGATATCTTCAAGATTAAGATTAGGATCTATTCCCTGTGAGAACATATTATATGCAATAGTAAGTATATCTACATTTCCGGTACGCTCACCATTGCCAAACAATGTTCCCTCCACACGGTCTGCGCCGGCAAGAAGTCCAAGCTCTGTTGCCGCCACTCCCGTACCTCTGTCATTGTGAGGATGAAGACTTAATATAACATTATCTCTGTCTTCAAAATGAGTGCTCATCCACTCTATCTGATCTGCGTAAACATTCGGTGTGTTCATCTCTACCGTCGCCGGAAGATTAAAAATAATCGGAAGATCGTTTGCCCTATCCCACGTTTTTTGTACAGCGGTGCAAATATCAAGAGCAAAATCAAGCTCAGTTCCTGTAAAACTTTCCGGCGAATATTCAAGCTGAATGCTTCCGTCAAAAGATGCAGCTCTTTCTTTAACCATTTTCGTGCCGTCGATCGCTATCTGCTTAATACCTTCCCTATCCATATTAAAAACTACGTCTCTTTGAAGAGTAGACGTTGAATTATAAATATGGACAATGACATTTTCTATTCCTTCTATAGCGGTAAACGTCCTGTCTATAAGGTGCTCTCTGCACTGTGTCAACACCTGAAGTCTTACATCAGACGGAATCATTTTCTCATATACAAGCTCTCTTAAGAAATCGTATTCAAGCTGCGAGGCTGCCGGAAATCCAATTTCTATTTCTTTAAATCCCAGCTTTATAAGGAGATTAAACATCTCTAGTTTTTCCTCGACATTCATAGGCTCAACGAGCGCCTGATTGCCGTCCCTTAAATCAACACTGCACCACCTCGGAGCCTTAAGTATCTCCTTGTTTGGCCATGTTCTTTGGGGAAAATCAATTACCGGGTTTCTCTTATATCTGTTACAATTCTTCATATCTGTTTTGCTCCACTACTCTCCAAATCCGTCTGCTACTAATTCTATGATGCCCTTAAGAGCTTCTTCTTCGTCTGTTCCTTCACAAAAGAACTCTACTTCATCTCCGGCTTTTACGCAAGCCCCTAATACACTAAGGACGCTTTTTGCATTAACTATATTGTCCTTGAATTTGAAACTGATTTTAGACTTATACTTCATTGACTCTTCGCATAAAATTCCTGCCGGTCTTACATGAAGTCCCGTGGCATTAACTATTGTTGCTTTTTGACTAACCATATTATATTCCTCAAACTATCTCAAGTGTTGTTATCTTCATCAGTATCCTGCGAAGAATCCTGCTGCGCATCTTCATCTTGGTCTATCTTCTTAAGTACAACCGTAATAGAAGGTGATGATACAACGCTGCATTGTGACTGTCCTAAATCTATACTCACCTTGACGCTGTGACTTCCTTCCTCTAAACCGCTTGCATCTATAGATACGGTGATATCTTCATCCGATAAGGCGCTTAGCTGTTCCTTCGAGCCTTGAATACTGAACTTGTAATTATCATCCTCAAATGAAAGCTCATAATCCGAATCAAGATTTGAAATCTCTATATTATCACTGTCAATCGTAATGCTTTTTTCCTGCATTGCATCGATGCTGACTATTACAGTTACAATCGAATCATCCGAATCCTCAAGGCTGACTCCTTCAGGAAGATAATTCGTAATATCTATGTCAAATGAGGTTTCCTTCGTAAGAGACGATACATCTATAGCGCTTTGCGGTATGCTAATCTGCTCAAGTCCTTCTAGTATAGAAGAATCACCTGTTAGCGCCACCTTCTCAGGCGAGCACAAAATAGAAGAGATAACATATCCATCCTGCGGCGTCTCATTCGTCTCATATACTACCGGCACCTCTGACTTACTTGTAAGAGTTGCCGTTATCTTGACTTTCTTGCGGTTAAGCGTAAGATTATCCGAATCTACCACATTACCGTCTTCATCATAAAATACGGGAGCAACCTTGTCCGTAACATCAGTGCTTACATTTCCTACATTAATTGTAGCCGTAACGCTCTTGATCTGTGATACTACTGACTCGGCGCCGCTTACCGTAATAACATTAGGCGAAACCGATACACTCTCTACGGCATAACCGTCCGCGGGAGTACCTGTCGTTTCAGCCGAAATAACGAACTGTTCACTTAGTGCATCCTCAACGCTTACCTGCATGTTCTGGTTAACCTTGGTAATGGTAATTCTGTTTGCATATCTTTGGGCGCTCACCTCAATCGGCACTAAAGACATTCCCTGTATCTGACTCATATCAGCTGTTACTGTAAAATCAGATGCAGATAATTCCTCTATTACCGAGCGGCTCCCGGACACGGTAAATACAGCAATGTCGCTATCGTCAAGCACCTCATAAACCTTGCCCATATTTTCTATAACTTCTTCATTTTCGATTGTTGCCGCTACAGAAAACTGCTTTGATATATCAGGATCATTGACATTTACAATAATCATCCAGAAAAATATAGCAAATATGACCGCCAATATTTTAAATCCGAAATTCTTGGTGATCACGCCTATGACTTTTTTCATTTCATAGCCTCCTCACTCTCTTCGGATTCATTATTATCCTCCGGTATGGAAGCGTCGCTTTTTTTCTTTCTAAAACGCCCCTTCTTGTTATCCTCTTCCTTTACAAACTCAAGAGATATAATCTTTTCTTTTAGCTGCTTTGGCGTAATATCTCTGCTGATTACACCATGATAAGCTGTTGATACAGCTCCTGTCTCTTCTGAAACAACTATTATAAGTGCATCAGAAACTTCGCTCATACCTACAGCTGCTCTGTGCCTCGTGCCAAGCTCTTTGCTAAGCTCCATATTGTCTGAGAGCGGCAAATAGCACGTGGCCGCTACAATCCTATCTCCTCTGACTACTATTGCACCGTCATGAAGTGGTGTATTGTGCTCGAATATATTAAGTAAAAGTTGATATGACAAAACGCCATCAAGCTCTATGCCAGTTCTTACAACCTCTGCGAGCTGAAGATTTTGTTCTATAACTATGAGCGCACCTGTCTTAACCGCGCCCATATCATAGCAGGCACTTACGGTGTCTTGCACTGTCCTGTCTGAAAACCTTTTTTCTGTAGTTCTCAAAAAATCAAGCTGCAAAAATGAAACCAAAAACTTCTTCTTGCCAAGCGACTCAAGTGCTCTTCTAAGTTCCGGCTGAAATACTACTATAACAGCGATTACACCAAAATTCAATATCTTTCCTGCAAGCCAGAGTATTTCATTCATCTGGAATACTGCAGCTATTAGCACAAATATCAATATAATAAGAAGTCCTTTAAACAAGGCCCATGCTCTTGTTGATTTGACCCAGACTATGACATGATAAAAAAGATAAGCTATTATGGCAATTTCAATAATATCCGTAATGGTCACATGCGGTATGTGAAGCCAAAACAGATAATTCTGTTGAAATGCAATTATCTTTGATACCAATGTGCTCATCTATTCCCTCTCTTCTTTCTCCGGTTTGTTATAGTGTTTAACCAATTTTCTTTCTATACTAACTGATGATTTGGGTATTGCCTTAACATAGTAGTAATACTCATCATCCTCAAACTGAACGTATTCTGCCCTGCTGTAATCCATGGTAATAAGCATAAATTGAACAATATAAGCTACAACTGTACATACAGCTTCACCGATAATAACAGCCGGAACGCCGGATGTATCATTAAAGTAGACACATATTAAAAGATTTGCCACCAGATTAAGCACCGCTCCTGCAGCTATAGCTGCGCTCTTTGAATGATTAAACGAAAGCTTGCCAATTGCCATAACTATAACCATAGTTACAATCACAACGGCTATCTCTGCAAACAGTCTGGGATTGGCAAATATCAGCTTAACCGTGGTAAGCAGCATCTCAAATGAATCTTCCGAAGCCTGACGGTATAAAGGTGCGCTTGCTTTAATCCCTGAAAGATAATAATAGATAACAATACCTATACATATCGGAATAAGCGAGATCGGGCTTGCCGTAACACCTGCACTAAGGGGCATAATATACGGCAGTTTAATTGTGTATAAAACCGGTGTATATAAGACTTTCCAGCCATGTTTAGGCGAAAATCCGAAATAAAGCAGAAGCGCTATTATAAAAATAACTGCTGCCATCAATGCAGCCACAATCGATAACGCATAAAGATGCACAACAACCAACACAGCCGCAACTAAAAGTGTAACGTTCATAGGCAGAAACGCACAAATAACCGAAAGAACAATTATCAAAAAAACATTGTCCAATCGGCTCATATATCCAATATTAATATTTATAATCAGAAATGTGAAAAAAGCTAGAATAAATTTAATAATTATATCCAACAACCTTTTTCTGGCTCTATAAAAATTAAGTATATGTTCGCGAAGCTCTAAAACGGCGGCCATAAATTCTCCCTGTATGTTAATCTATGCAACAATTTACGCATCTTAATCAAGATCTACAATATCTTCAATGTCTACCGACGGTTCTTGAAGAGCTTCTTCTTCGGCGACATACAAATCGTAGAGCTTCATAAGTTCCTCATTATATTTAAGGACGCTCTTTAAGCTAGACGTATATCTTACGTTGTAGACGACAAAACCTATAAGCAAAAAGATCATGCAAAAGACTATATACATAATAAATAAATATATTGCAGATACCTTTGCCCCCATATCAAGAAATATATCAGTAATATCAAAAAGATTGCTTCCTAATATTACACCGCAAAGCATCGCATAAGAGACAGATGCAAATATCCAGGTCTTTACGGCCTGGATACTCACATAATCCCAGCGATAACATCTGCTTATGGCAATCTTTGATCTGCCGTGTTCTTTTTCGTATATGGCAAGTTTTGTCATTTGTTTGACTTTTTCTTCATTTACCATAGTAATATAATGCGCCGTTTATTACTTGTCCAAGAAACGCATGCGAGGATTCTCTCTCTCTTTTTTCTTAGGCCTGGCCGGCTCCTTTTTATCTATCGCAGATGCAATATCGCCCTGCGTCTTAGCTTTACATGCTTCACAGTATCTACCTGTGGTAATAGGCTCTCCGCATATCTCACAGGTCACACCCGATGCTGAAGGATTAGACAATACTAATCTTTCTTCTTTAATCCATTGCTTAATCTGCTTAACAGGAGTATCTGTCTCCTCAGCTACCATATCTATTGTAGCAGCTTTATTGTCTTGGATATATTTCTTTACTTCCTGAAACTTATCTTCAAGTTCTTTTTTACAAGAAGAACAGATTGGTGCTCCACCCGCATAATTAAACAATCTTCCGCAATTTTTACAATTTCTTACTTCCATAACAGTCGCCTCCTCAAGTGTTTTTTCCGGCACCGGCGCAAAGTGTATATACGCTATGCACCCCGCCACATTTAAGTATTTCCGCAGCAGCATCCAATGTACTTCCTGTGGTAAATATATCATCAATAAGTAATACTCCCCTTAAGTTTACTACATCTTGCGAAATAAAAAAAGCATTCTTAAGATTATTTTTCCTCTGCACTCTGCTTAGTTCTTTTTGCCTGATTGTATTTTTTTTGCGAAGCAAAAGATCACTTCGCACCGGTATACCAAGCATCTTACCAAGCGGCCGGGCAATTAGCTGTGCCTGATTGTACCCTCTTTGTCTGTATCTTTTTTTAGAAATGGGAATCGGTATAATACAGTCAATTGATTTGCTTTTTATCCAATGCGCATAATGATTGTATAATTCTTTGGATATAAAATATCCATAGTCTCTTCTAGAAGCATATTTAAATTTAAGCAGGATTCTTCTTGCATCCAGGCTGAAGTTCCATAGCGCTCTTCCCTCGTCAAATGAATGCTCGTATCTTGCGCAATCAGCGCAATATTGTACTCTTTTATCATCAATGCTTTGTCCGCATTTTAAACAGATCGGGCTCTTGATGATACTAAGATTATCCCTGCACCTATCGCAAATCCAAGCATTTACTCCTTTTATTTTTTCATCATCCAAAAAATCCTTAACGCCCCCGGATAATATTTCATCACACACCGGGCACTTCGGCGGATAAAGCATAATCGATACTCCATCAGCTGCCCTTAACAATAACTTTTTCAACTACTCCCCCTTATCTTTATACATTTCACTTATTCGATCGCAAAGCGCGCTGTACCTTTCTATACCGCTCGTATTTGCCTGCATTTGCCAAACCGCCTGCTTATCGCCCACTATGATCACACATTTTCTTGCACGCGTAACCGCAGTATATAGCAAATTCCTGTTATAGAGCATCTTAGGTCCGTTAATAAGCGGTATCACAACTGCCGGATATTCGCTTCCCTGCGACTTGTGAATAGTGATGGCATAAGCATGTTCTATCTCACCCAAATTCTTAAATGGATATCTTGCCAGCCTATCATCATCAAATAGAATTGTCATATTCTCCATATAAGTATCGATGCTCTTAATATATCCTATATCTCCGTTAAACACGCCGCAGCCGGTCTCTACGACAAATCCGCCTCGCCCGAGTATCTCCCACTCTTGATTATAGTCGTTCTTTATCTGCATAACTTTATCGCCCTCACGAAATATGACATCTCCGAAGTCTATCTCTTCTTTTGCCTTATCCGGCGGGTTGAGATAACGCTGCAGCACTTTATTAAGCCGGTTTACTCCAAGCACTCCCTTTCTCATAGGTGAAAGCACTTGAATGTCTGTAGGCGGCGCATCAACATACTTGGGCAAATTTTTTTTAATGAGCTGCAGACATACATTAATAATTGTATCCGCATCATCTCTTTCCAAAAAGAAAAAATCTTTACCCTTGTTATCAAGATTAATCTCCTGCCCTGCATTAATCCTATGAGCATTGACAATAATATCGCTCATTTGCGCCTGACGAAAAATCTTATCGAGCGTCACCACGCAGAATCTGTCAGATTCGATAACGTCTCTAAGTACACACCCAGGTCCTACACTCGGAAGCTGATTGATATCCCCTACAAGTATCAGTCTGGTGCCGGGGACAATCGCCTTTAACAAGGAGTTCATAAGAAATATGTCTATCATCGATACCTCATCAATGATAACCGCATCATACTCTAGCGGATTCTCCTCATTTTTGT